>JAFTOC010000042.1 GCA_017451585.1 Clostridia bacterium | reverse complement strand
GGGTATGGCGGTAAGTGTTCGCACTGTATCCGTAGGGGAGCGCATCGCGCTCCCGTTCGAACGATCTGTGCGGAGATGCTGTCGGTGCATCTCGTTCGGAGCGTGGGCTCCTTCCGTCTCGTAGCCGCCGAAAGCTGCTACTCGCCACCTCCCGCAGTAAGCGAAGCGTCTGTATCGGAGGGAGGCTTGGTTTGTTTGCACCACCCCACACGGCGAACGGCAACCACGAACCCGTAGGAGTGGATTACACGTCCTCGTTCGGTACGGCGTCGGCGTGGGCGATGACGTGGGCGGCGCGTTTGGTCGCCGCTTCCAGACAGGCGAGAGAATCGTCACCGATCAGATAGTGATACAGCCATGCCGCGCCGAAGCTGTCGCCTGCGCCGACGGTGGAGACGACTTCGGCAGGTGCGGCGGGTACGCTCAGGGGCGCGACATCGCGGCAATAGAGGATCGCGCCGCGGGCGCCGCAGGTGAGTACCACCGCCTTTAGCTGTGGGTGCGCGGCAAACAGCGCGTCGGGCGCATCGCTGACGGGTGCGTTCGCAGGCAGATAGCCCGCTACTGCACGCAGGAGCGGTTCCTCCTCGTTGCTGATCTTCAGGAGCGTGGCGTGGGTGAGACAGTTTGCCACCGAGCCTGCGTCGTAGCAGTCGGGGCGCAGATTTACGTCGCAGAAGATATGGCGAAAGTCTCCTTTTTTCAGTAAAAGCTCCAGCGCGGCACGGCTGTCGCCTCGTTGGGCGAGGGTGCCGAAGCAGAGGACGTCGTAGCCCGCCTTCCGCACGGCGTCGGGCAGGGTAGGATCTGCGGGGATGTGATCGTACGCCACATCGGGAACGACGCGGTAGGAGGGGACGCCCTCCGACGACAGGGTCACGTCACATCTGCCGGTGGGATAGTCGGTCTGCCCGATCAGACGGGTATCAACGCCGTTTGCCGTCAGAAACTCCAGCGCGGGCGCGGCAAGCGCATCTCTACCCACGGCGGACAGAAGGGCGGCGCGCCCTCCCTCGCGGACGAAGTGGGCGGCGAAGTTCAGCGGTGCGCCTCCGATGCAGGCTTTGTCGGGATAAACGTCCCAAATGATCTCTCCGAATACCAAAACGGCGGGTCTTTTCATCATACTCCGGCTCCTTGTCAGTCTTTGTGTCAGTATACCATACCCGTTTGGAAAAAACAAGCCGCGCCCGGGAGAAAAGCCGTTCTTTTTTGTGACTTTTCTGTGAAAAAACTTGCATTTACCGTTTCGGGATGCTATAATAAAATTATTCACGACATTCCGTTGATTTCGATCTGCTGTTAAGGGGGAGTCCAATGTCATCCGTCCGCAAACCAATGCCCGTGTGGGCGCTCATTCTCATCGACGTTCTGCTGTTGGCGGTCTTTCTGTCGGTGTTCTGCTATTTTCACCATATCCGTGAGATTTGGGGGATCGGCGTGGATCCCGACGTGACCGCGGAACCCGTGATGATCATTACCAAGCCGCCCAGAAGAACCGCTTCCGACTCGACTACGCTTTTTACGCCCATCACCGACCCTGCTCCCGGGACGGATGAGGAGCCTTCCACCGACGGTAGCGGGAACCCCGTTACCACCGAAAAAATTCCCGAGGTGACCGAACCGACGCTGGATACGTCGGGCGATTTCGGCTATCTGCACGCCGACAAGTTCGCACAGGGCGCAGGGGAGGTCAATCGCGGTGAGGATTATTATCAGAGCCACGACGTTTACATCCGGGTCACTGCGGTGGATACGAAGATGGATCAGCTTCCCAAGAAGGCGTCCACCCAAAAGATCAGCACCCGAGTGAAATACTATCTGGCGGATATTTACGTCCGCAATATCGAAAACTTCTTCACGTCCTACAGCGCAGGAAAGAACAAGTCCTTCGATCAGCTTCTTTCCGGAACGGGCGCCCTTTTTGCTATTAACGGCGACGTTTTCAATACGGGTACCACCTCCAAGGAGGTCATCATCCGCAACGGCAACGTCATCCGCAAGAAGGATTACATCTCGTCGGACATCTGCGTTCTCTACTGGGACGGCACCATGGAGACGATTACTCCCGATGAATACAGTTGGGATAAGATCGCCGCCCAAGCGCCCTATCAGGCGTGGAGCTTCGGTCCCGAGCTGCTGAACGACGACGGCTCGGCAAAGACCAAGATCAACAGCAACGTCTGGCGGCTCAATCCCCGCGCCGCCATCGGCTACGTGGAGCCGGGGCACTACGTTCTGCTGGTGGTGGACGGAAATCGGGACGACACCGGTGACGGCGGCGACGGTCTGAATATGGACGAGATGGCGAAGATCCTCTCGGATGCAGGCTGTAAGCGGGCATACAATCTGGACGGCGGCGCCAGCGTCTACGGCTACTACGACGGCGAGATGCTGGTCTCCTTCGAGGGAGAGCGCACCATCAGCGACATTATCTGCGTGGGCGAAGCGGGATAGGAGGAGTAGAATGAAATCGAGAATTGCCAATATCTGCGCCCATTTGTCCATCGTATGGTCGCTGATGCTGCTGACCTTTTACGTCACCGACCGCTACAACGACAAGATGGCGTTCATCAATCACGATATGACCAAGGGACTGATGGCTCTGCTTACCCTAACCTCTCTGGTCTGTGCCGCGTACCTTTTGCTGATTCGGGGGTGGGGATTGCCCCTTCGGCTCTGCTTCGGGATCCCCGTGGGGATTGCGGCGTTGGCGTCGGCGGTTTTGCTGACCGTAGACGGTGTGATGCCGCAGTATATCCTGTTCACCTACGACAGCGTCAAGGCTGTGCCGGCACTGCTGGCGGTGACTTCCGTCGCCGCGTCGCTGGCGCTGATCGTTTGGGATCGGCGGGCGTTGCGGAGGACTTCGGATGAATCCTGATCTGATCGCTCGGATCGTGGGCTACGTCGCCATGGCGACGGTCTGCCTCTCCTTCCAGGTCAAGAATCCACGGGGAACGCTGTGGGTGATGGCGGCAGCCACCGGGCTGTTTTCCATCCATTTCGCCCTGCTGGGCGCGGTGACCGGATGTATCCTCAACGCGCTGAACGTGCTCCGCAATTTGGCGATCCTTTGTACCGACGCCCACAAGCTGTCGGGAAAGATCGCCATGCACGTCCTGTCGCCGGCGTATTGGGCGGCGCCCTTCGTATTCCTGCTTCTGCCGGGCGTCACGGTCGGCATCCCCGACTTTGTGCTGGGTGTGATCATGACCATCGCATCCTATGTGTTCTGGCATCAAAACGCCACCTCGATCCGCGTGGTGCACTTCTTCGCCGTCTCTCCCGGCTGGATGGTGTACAACGTGCTGGCAGGCTCCATCCCCGGCGTGATCACCGAAACGCTGAATATGCTGTCGGTGGTGGTGTATTGGGTGCGCGGATGGATCAAAAAATCGAAAAAATCGACGGAATCCGAAAAATTATTTTGCAAAACCTCTTGATTTGCGAAAAAAATTATGGTAAAATAACACTCATAAACGATTCTTTTTTTCGGAGGAAACCAATGGACAGCATTGATCTGAAAATATTACAGCACCTGAAGGAGAACGCCCGCGCGAAGGCATCCGCCATCGGCGATTCCATCAAACTGTCGGTCTCGGCGGTGACCGAGCGTATCAAGCGGATGGAGCAGGCGGGGATCATCCGTCAGTATACCGTCATTATCGATCAGAAGAAGATCGGCAACGGCGTTTCCGCCATCATGGAGGTGGCGCTGGAGCATCCCCACTACGCCGACAACTTCATCAATCTGGTGATGGCTCTGCCCAGCATCGTTTCCTGCGACTGCGTGACCGGCGATTTCGACTACATCCTGCAGATCGTCACCGATTCCACCGACGGTCTGGAGGAGATCTACCGCACCGTCCGCTCCTTCGACGGCGTGTCGGTGACTAAGACCCACCTGGTTTTGCGTCGGGTCAAGAATGAGCATACGGTCATTCCTACCAAATAATCGCAAAGGCAGTCGATCCGACTGCCTTTTTGCTCTAAGGAGGGCTTTTTCGTGAAACTCAGTAAACAAACGCTTCGCGCGTATTTTTCGGTAGCGTCGGCACTGCTTTTTGCCGTCCTGATCCTGCTGGCGGGGACGAGCGGATTCTTACGCAACACCGTGGGCGACTTTTTGGTGGTGCTCCTCCTGTACGCTCTTGCCCGTACGGTAAAGCCCACGGGACTGCGGATCCTGCCGCTTTTGCTGTTTGGCTTTGCCGTTCTGGTGGAGGTGCTGCAGTTTGTGGACATCGTGGCGCTGTTGGGCATCGAGAACGAGAACGTACAGATCGCCGTGGGCTCGGTCTTTGACTGGATGGACATCGCAGTTTACGCTCTGGCGGCGATCGCCGCGGCGGGAGTGGATTTTTGGATCGCGCGGAAGGGCGGACAGAGCAACTGAATGCAGGAAAAATTTGGTGGAGACGGTTTGAGTGATTCTAACTCTGTGCAGGGCGTTTGAACGGGAGCGCGATGCGCTCCCCTACAAGGCTTGTGCGAACACCAATCACCCAACTCTAACTCTGTGCAGGGCGTTTGAACGGGAGCGCGATGCGCTCCTCTACAAGGCTTGTGCGAACACCAATCACCCAACTCTAACTCTGTGCAGGGCGTTTGAACGGGAGCGCGATGCGCTCCCCTACAAGATTGGTGCGAACAATTACCGCCGCGTAACATGAAGTTCACCGCTTCCAAAGGCATTTTCTTTGCGGAAAATGCTTTTTTGTTTACCGATTTGGTTTTTTCTCGGATCTTGCTTGACATTTACGGGCGGTTGTGCTACAATCAGGGCAGAATCATTCCGTGTGGGGAGGACATCCTATGGATCTGAAAAACAAAACGGTACTTTTTCTCGGCTCGTCGGTGACCTTTGGCTCGGCGGCGGGAGGCGTCTCCTTTGCCGACCTGATGGAGGAGCAGTGCGGGCTGAAAATGGTGAAGGAAGCCCTGTCGGGCACCACCCTCGCCGATGTGGACGACGGCTCCTACGTGGCGCGGCTGAAGAAGGTGGATCGGCGGATCAAAATGGATCTCGTCATCGTACAGCTCTCCACCAACGATGCGGGCAGGGGGATTCCACTTGCCGATACCGAGGCAGCCATCCGCTTCATTGCCGACTATGTGAAGACTACCTGGGGTTGCCCGCTGGTCTTCTACACCGGCACCTACTTCGACAGCGAGCCCTACGCTAAGATGGTCACCCTTCTGCGGTCTTTGGCGGGAGAGTACGGTTTCCGCATCCTCGACCTCTGGGACGATCCCGCTATGCGCGCGGTCAGCGAAGAGGATTACAAGCGCTTTATGGAGGATCCCGTCCATCCGAGACTGGTGGGTTACCGCGAGTGGTGGACCCCTAAATTCATCGAATTTTGCCAAGCGCTCTGATGAGGCTGGCTTGGTTGATTAGACCGAAAGGATTTTAGTAACATGAAAAAAATCATTGCAATGCTGTCGGCACTTTTGATGCTGGTGCTTCCCCTCGCCTCATGCGCGACAGAGACGGCTGAGACTACCCCTGCCGCTACCACGGAGGCTCCCGCCACTACTACCGCCGCTACCACCGAGGTGCCCGAGCCTCAGCCGCCCTTCCCGCTGGACGGCAAGACCTTCGTATTCTTAGGCTCCTCCGTGACCTACGGCTCCGCGTCGGGCGGCTGGTCTATGGCGGATTACATTGCCGAGGAGTTCGATTGCACCGTCGTGAAATGGGCGGTCTCGGGCACCACGCTGGTGACCTCTAACGATAACTCCTACGTTGCCCGTATGGAAAATCAGATGAGACGGCAGAAGAAATGCGATCATCTGATCGTCCAGCTTTCCACCAACGACGCGACGCAGAACAAGCCGCTGGGCAAGCTCAGCGATTCGATGAACAAAGAAGATTTCGATACCACCACCATTATCGGCGCGATTGAGTATATTATCGCGTCCGCAAAGGAAAAGTGGGATTGCGAGGTCTCCTTCTATACCGGCACCAAGTATGACAGTGCCCTCTATCAGCAGATGGTGAACGCGCTTTACGACGTGCAGGAAAAGTGGGGGATCGGTATCATCGATCTGTGGAACGACGAGGAGATGAACGCCGTCAGCGACCGCGACTACGGTCGCTACATGAGCGACCCCATCCATCCCACCAAGACCGGTTATAAGCTGTGGTGGGGACCGAAGTTTGCGGAGCATTTGCAGAATTATCAGTGATTTTTCAAAGGGGAACTTCTTGAAAGAAGTTCCCCTTTAGATCCCCTCAAGAACTTTTATAAAATGCGACAAATACTTGCCGCGCGGGAGATAGCAATCCAAACGCGGGGACGGGCTTTTTTGCCGTTTGCCAAACAAAATTTCGAAAAGGACTACCCATTTTCCCGAAAATGTGGTACAATAAGAGCATCTATACCGATAATGAGGTCTCGCTATGAAAAAACTTCTGCTGATCGACGGAAATTCGATCCTCAACCGTCAATACTTCGGAGTGCGTCCGCTGACCAACTCCGCGGGCGTGTTTACTCACGCCGTTTACGGCTTCGTCAACGTCCTGCTGAACCAGCTGGACGCCCTTCATCCCGACGCCGTTGCGGTGGCGTTTGACGTCCACGCGCCTACCTTCCGGCACAAGATGTACGACGCCTACAAGGCGGGGCGGCACGGCACGCCCCCCGAGCTGTTGATGCAGTTTCCCTATGCGAAACGGTTTCTGACCGCTATGGGCATTCCGGTTCTGGAGACCGAAGGCTACGAGGCCGACGACTGGCTGGGGACTCTCTCCGCTCTTTGGGAAAAGGACGGCGGCGAGTGCTTCATCCTCACCGGCGACCGGGACAGCCTGCAGCTGATCTCCGACAAGACCACCGTTCTCCTTGCCAAGAACAACGAGAACGTCCCCTATACGCCCGAGCGGTTTGAAGCCGATTACGGCGTCAGGGTAGAGCAGTTCGTGGACATGAAGGCGCTGATGGGCGACTCCTCCGACAACATTCCCGGCGTTGCGGGGGTGGGTGAAAAGACCGCCGCCAAGCTGATCGCCACCTACGGTAGTCTGGACGGCATTTACGAGCATATCGACGAAGTGAAGGCGAGCGCGAAGGTGCTGACCAACCTGCGAGAGCAGAAGGAGCAGGCATATCTTTCCCAAGAGCTGGCGCGGATCGTCAGAGATATGCCGACGGATCTGCTTCCCGCCGAGTTGCCTCCCGTGCAGGAGGATCGCGCCGCTCTGCGCTCGCTCTTTGCCGAGCTGGAGTTTGCCGGTTATATCAAGCGGATGGGGCTGGACGAGGACGTTCCCGAGATCAAGGCGGCAGAGGAGCTGCCCGTGGAGGCGGTCACTGCCGAGGAACTTGCCGCCGCAAAGCTGACCTCTCCCGTGGCGTTGTGGCTGACCGAGGATGCTATCGAGCTCTGCGACGGCAGCCGTCGCCTCTCCTGCAATTTAGGCGAAGGGCTGTTTGCCTATGAAACGCTGGATGGTATCGCAGACTTTTTTCAAAAGACCGACCTTGCCTTTGCCGTTTACGATCTGAAAACGCTTCTGCACTCGCTGGACGAGATCCTGCCGCACTTTGACGCGGCGTCCTTCCGTTGTTCCTTCGACATTCTGCTGGCGGCGTACGTCATCAATTCCTCCGACAGCGCGCCTACTCTTGCCAAGATCGCGGGCGCCTATCTGGGCGCGCCTGTGGAGAGCGCAGAGGCGATCCTGCGGCTCATTGCGCCGCTGACCGCCCGCATGGAGGCGGACGAATGTCTTGCTCTGTACGAGACGATGGAGCTTCCGCTGGCGCGAGTGCTCTACAATATGGAAAAGCGAGGATTTTTGGTGGATCGCGCCGCTTTGCAAGCCTTTTCGGTGGCGCTGGAGATCGCCGCCGCCGGCGATATGGCGGAGATCTACCGCATGGCGGGGCACGAGTTCAATATCAATTCTCCTAAACAACTGGGCGAGGTGCTGTTCGACGAATTAAAGCTCCCCTTCTTCAAAAAGACCAAGACCGGCTATTCTACCAACGCGGAGGTTTTGGAGAAGCTCCGTCCCATCCATCCCATCATTGATCTGATCCTGGACTACCGTCAGGTGACCAAACTCCGCTCCACCTATGCGGAGGGACTGCTGGCGGTTGCCGACGAGGGCGGGAGGGTGCACACCACCTTCAAGCAGGCGCTGACCGCAACGGGCAGACTTTCCTCTACCGAGCCGAATCTGCAGAACATCCCCATCCGCACCGAGCTGGGACGGGAGCTGCGCCGTGCCTTCGTGGCGAGAGAAGGATATACTTTGGTGGATGCCGACTACTCCCAGATCGAGCTTCGGCTGCTGGCGCATTGCGCGGGCGATCCCATTATGATCGACGCCTTCCGAAAAGGCACCGACATTCACACCGTTACCGCGTCTCAGGTCTTCGGCGTGCCCGAGGAGGAGGTCACCCCCGAACTGCGTAAGCGGGCGAAGGCGGTGAACTTCGGTATCGTCTACGGAATCTCCGACTTTGCATTGGCGCAGGATCTGGGGATCACCAAATCTCAAGCGGGGGAATATATCCGCTCCTACAAAGAGACCTACAGCGGGGTAGACGCTTATCTGCACTCCACCATCGAGGAAGGAAAGGAGAAGGGCTTTGTCAAGACCCTTTTCGGCAGACGGCGGTATATCCCCGAGCTGACCTCCTCCAAGGCTATGATGCGCGCCTTCGGCGAGCGGGTAGCCATGAACTCCCCCATTCAGGGCTCTGCCGCCGACATCATCAAGGTGGCGATGATCCGCGTGGAGGACGCGCTGGCAAAGTCGGGGATGGATGCTACGCTGATCCTGCAGGTTCACGACGAGCTGATCCTGGAGGTTCGGGACGACTGCGTGGAAGCCGCCGCCGCCCTGCTGAAAATCGAGATGGAGCGCGCCTTTGACGCGCTGGTGCCGCTGACCGCCGAGGTCTCCCACGGTAAGACCTGGTACGAGTGCAAGTGAGGATGGGACGATGAAACGAAACCGTTTGCGCATTCTGACCGCTCTGTTGTTGCTCCTCTCTCTGCTTTGCGGCTGTGAGAGAGAGTCTGCCTCTGCGCAGACTTCCTCCGCCGCGCGGACTTCTGTGTCCGCTACCGTGGAAACGTCTGCTACGCCTGCCGTTACCACGACGGCGCCGTCGGTGACGCCGTCCGAGCCTGCCGTGGACGCGGACGAGCTGATCGAGGAGATCCGTGATTTGCTGGACGCAGGGCAGTGCTCTGACGGCAACGTCGAGGAGATCCTGCGCTATCTTGCCGACACCTACGGAACCGACGTGCTGCTGTCCTTGGCGTCCCGTCTGAAAGAGGCGTCCTACTATCGGGAGGTCTGGTATGAGGTCACGGGGAACAGCTACTTCGTCCTGTGGGATCTTGCCACGGGGGATGCGGAGCGCGACGGTCGGATCCGTCTGCTCAGCACGGGGGTGCCCGGGGCGGTGAACGATACCACCGTTCTCACCTTCGGCGGGGACATTTGCCTTGCCGACAACTATCTGCCCATGCAGTATATGGCGAAAAACGGGCTGTCCATTACCGATTGCATCGATCCCGTGCTGGTGGAGCAGATGCAGGCGGACGATATTACCTTTATGAACAACGAGTTCACCATCTCCGACCGCGGTACGCCTATGGCAGGGAAGTATTACACCTTTCGCGCCGCCGTGAAGAATACCGCCCTTTACAACACGCTGGGGGTGGATATCGTGTCACTTGCCAACAATCACGCTTACGATTACGGCACGGACGCATTTCTGGATACGCTGGACGCGCTGGAGCAGTACGGCGTGGACGCCGTGGGCGGCGGCGAGAACCTGGATGAGGCGATGAAGCCGATGTATTATATCGTGAACGGCAGGAAGATCGCCTACGTTGCCGCCAGCCGTGCGGAAAAATACAAGCTGACGCCCGAGGCTACCGCCGACTCTCCCGGTATCCTGCGCTGTTACGATACCGAAAAGTTCCTGCAGGTGATCCGCGAGGCTGAGGCAAACAGCGATTTGGTCATCGCCTGCGTTCACTGGGGAACCGAGTATTCGGCGGAGCTGGAGGAGGCACAGGTCTCCACTGCCCGCGACTATATCGACGCGGGCGCCGATCTGATCGTGGGTGCGCACGCCCATCAGCTCCAGGGGATCGAGTATTACAAAGGGAAAGCCATTTTCTATAATTTGGGAAACTTCTGGTTCAACGATTACGACATCGGAACCGGGCTTTTGAAGGTGGAGATCCTCCCCGACGGCAGCTTTCGTAACACCTTCCTTCCCGCGTTGCAGACGGGATGCGTGACCTCCTACGTGGGGGATGAAAAGAAGGGCGGGGACATCCTGTACTGGCTCCGCACCCATTCCGACGGTGTGGAGATCGACGCCGACGGAGTCGTCACCGAAGTAAGTGATGAATAACGCAATTGCCGCCGACGCGGGGGATCCTGCGTCGGCGGCGCTTTTGTCCCACGGCAGTCCCAAATTTTGCGTATTTTCGCGAAAAGAGGCGAAACGGTCTTTACACCTGCCCGTTTGTGTGATATAATGAAGCAAATTTCCAAATCAGATGAAAAGGAGAAATTCCGTGATGAAAAAACTGTCTCTTTTGCTGGCGGCGATGCTGGTGGCACTTTCTTTGACCTCCTGCTCGACCACCGACGATCCCGCTACCGAGTCGGTGAGCGCTACCAACGCTCCCGCGACGACCACCGCCGCGCCCACTACCGACGATCTCACTACCGAGGATCCCGCTACCACTACCAAGAATCCGATCCTCGATAAAGTGACCACCGACGCGCCCGTCACCGAAGCTCCCGCTGATACCGACGCACCGGACGGAACCGACGCGCCCGATACCTCCGATACTCCCGACGTGCCCGACACTCCCGACGGCTTTACCGTCGGTACTGCCGACGAGCTGATCGCCGCTATTGATGCCATCAATCGCGGAGATTCTCCTGCGAACACCAACATCATCCTGACTGCCGACATTGATATGACCGGCTTGGCGGGCGTGGGCGATTACGAGCCGCTCTACCGTTACAGCGGTACCTTGGACGGTGCGGGTCATACCATCAAGAATCTGAACTGGACGTTTATTATGAAGAACGGCGGCGGAAATATGCCCAACGCGGAGCAGGTAGGCTCCTACGTGCTGGAGGATCTGCCCGACGGTACCTACAACCGCTACGCCAGAGGCACCGTTGCTCTGCTGGTGCTGGAGCTGGACGAGGGCGGTGTCGTGAAGGATCTGACCCTTGCCGACAGCTCGCTGAACATCGAGTGCAGCTTCAACAAGAACTATCAGATGTACGTCGGCGGTGTGGTAGGCTATCTGAACGGCGGCACGGTGGAGGACGTTACGCTGTCCGACGTGGACGTGACCGTTCCCGCCAACGTGAACTACAATCAGGGCTTTACCGGCTACGCCGCACCCGTTGCGGGCAGAGTCAGCGGTGACTCCGCCGTGACCGACTGCGCCGTCGGCTCCGATTGCTCCGTGGACGTATCCGCTAACGTAATGTTCAACACCGGTACGCTGGTGGGCGTGCTGGAAGCGGACGGCACCGTTACGGTGGACGGCAGCAGCTCCGAGGCTGTGTGCACGGTACATCCGAATCCCACCACGGACGTGCTTGCCTACAAGGGGGACGGTATCACCTTGGGCGGCGTTGCCGGCGGACTCGTCGGTACCGAATTGCAATAAACCCAATTTTCAACGATCGGCAGAAGATTCGTCTTCTGCCGATCGTTTTTTGGCGGGAGGTCGTATGAGTGCCGTGCATTTTGTAGTATAGCAAATTGAACAATTGCAAAACTTGAATTTTGTGCAAAATATAGAAAGTCGCATAAAAATCGTAGATAAGTGCATGAAATGCAAAGAAAATAATATTGAAATCTTGACACGAATTAATTATAATGATAATGAAGAAGTGTACCCTCTGATCGGCGCACGGAAGCGAAAACTATTTTTGAAAGGAAGCTGTTCAAATGAAAAAACTGATTTCCATCCTTTTGACCCTTGCCCTGATAGTGGCGGGACTCAGCATCACTATTTTTGCGGATGCGGAGGATACCGAGCTGAAATTCGAGGGTGAATCCACTCCCTTCTCGGTCACCGACGATACGGGAAAGACTACGACCACCAACAAAGCAAGCAAGTGGGCGTGGTCTCTTGATCTGAAAGGTGCGTCTAACGTATCGGGAAAGCTGGCATACTTCCGCAGCGGCGGTGTCGGTGGAACCGTTAGTTTTGAGATCGAGCTGGACGAGGCGGCAAACTACGATCTGTATTGGGCGTTCCGTCCTCACAACGAAAGCTATTCTACCGTGCAGGTGCTGATCAACGGTACTGAGATAGGCGAGCCCGTTTCCCAAAAGGACGGCGACATCGTTGGCGGTACCGCCAACGTCAACAACGTAGTGCGCGAGGTAGCGCTGGGTATGGTGGCGTTCAGTGCAGGAAAACATACCGTCACCTTCAAGCTGGTAGGGGACGGACCGGACGATGCTCATACTGCTTTTACCGTGGACTATTTGCGTCTGGTGCCGGCCGGCACGATCGAGCCCGAACCCGAGCCCGAACCCGAGATGACCCTGCCTTACCGCATTGAAGCCGAATCCACTCCCTTTACCGTTACCGACAGCACGGGCGTGACCACCGCCGAAAACAAGGCGAGCGCGTGGGCGTGGACGCTGAATCTGGGCGGCTACGAGGATACCAAGTCGGGTACGCTGACCTATTTCCGCAGCGGCGGCATCGGCGGTACCGTTGACTTTCAGGTGGACGTCCCCGAAGCGGGCAACTACGGCATCACCTGGCGGATGCGCTCCCATAACGAGAGCTACGCGGTGGTGCAGGTGCTGGTCAACGGCGAAGAGGTAGGCGGTCTGATCTCTCAGAAGGCGGGACTTACCGTGGGCGGCAAGGAGAACGCCGAGAACGGTCTGCGCTCCGTAGTGCTGGGTAACGCCGACTTTACTGAGGGTGTGAACACCGTGACCTTCAAGCTGGTGGGTGCCCGTGACGACGGCGACATGAGCCAGACCGGTTTCGTGGTGGACTACATCGAGCTGACCGAGGCGGTGGACGAATCCACGCTGACCTTTACCGAGTTCCCGGATCCCGATCCCGATCCCGATCCTGATCCTGAACCCGAACCTGAACCCGAGTTCACGTTGCCCGTTCGCATTGAGGCAGAATCGACTCCCTTTACCGTTACCGACAGCACGGGTATGACTACCGCCGAGAACAAGGCGAGCGCGTGGGCGTGGACGCTGAATCTGAACGGTTATGAAGATACCAAGTCGGGTACGCTGGCATATTTCCGCAGCGGCGGCATCGGCGGCACCGTGGATTTCAAGGTGGACGTTGCCGAGGCGGGCAACTACGGCATCACCTGGCGGATGCGCTCCCATAACGAGAGCTACGCGGTGGTGCAGGTGCTGGTCAACGGTGAAGAGGTAGGCGGTCTGATCTCTCAGAAGGCGGGACTTACCGTGGGCGGCAAGGAGAACGCCGAGAACGGTCTGCGCTCCGTGGTGCTGGGCAACGCCGATTTTACCGAGGGCGAGAATATCATCACGTTCAAGCTGGTGGGTGCCCGTGACGACGGCGACATGAGCAAGACCGGCTTCGTAGTGGACTACATCGAGCTGACCGAGGCGGTGGACGAATCCACGCTGACCTTTACCGAGTTCCCCGAACCCGAAACTGTAGATCCTGCCGAGACCGGTGACGCCGTTTGGCTTGCAGTGCCGGCAGCGATCGCCGCATTGGGCGGATGCGTTTGGTTCACCCGCAGAAGAAGAACCGTTTGATAGTATGAGGAATATATAATGAAAAGAAAACTCATTGCTTTGCTCCTGATCTTGGGTTGCGTTTTCACGTTGCCCGGTTTGAGCGCTTTGGCGACCGAATCGGCGGAGCTGAAATTTGAAGGCGAGTCCACCTATTTTACCATGACCGACAATGCAGGCGTTACCGTTACCAAGGAAGACTCCAACGGTACCAACGGCTGTAAATGGGCGTGGAATCCCGGCATCAAGCAGGCGCAGAAGGTGTCGGGCAAGCTCCCCTATTTCCGCAGCGGCGGCATCGGCGCCACCGTTGATTACGAGATTACGCTGGATGCCGCGGCAAACTACGATCTCTACTGGGCGTACCGTCCCAAAAATGAAAGTTATTCCACCGTACAGGTGCTGGTCAACGGTGTGGAAGTGGGCGCGCCTATTTCCCAAAAATCCGGGGACGTCGTAGCAGGCGCCGCTAACATAGATAACACGGTTCGCAAGACGCTGATCGGTACTGCCGCGTTCGTGGAAGGCAAGAACATCGTGACCTTCATGCTGGTAGGTGCGGGTCCCAACGAGACCAACACCGCCTTTACCGTGGACTACTTCTCACTGGCAGATGCGACCGGCACGCCCGGTGAGCTTCCCGAAACCGAGGAGCAGGAGGAGAAGGATCCCTTCCTGTTCGAAGCCGAATCCACTCCCTTTACCGTCACCGACAGCGAGGGCGTCACTGCCACCGTCAGCGGTGAAAGCAAGTGGGCGTGGAAGCTGAATATCACCGGCGCGTCGCTGGTGTCGGGCGATCTTGCCTACTTCCGCAGCGGCGGTATCGGCGGCACCGTTGATTACACCGTTACCCTGGACGAGGCAGGCGAGCACAGCGTGGTCTGGGCGTACCGTCCCCACAGCGACAGCTACTCCACCGTGCAGGTTTTGGTCAACGGCAAGGAGATCGGCGGCGCAATTTCCCAAAAATCCGGTATGCTGGTGGGCGGTCTGATGAACGGCTGGCTCAGCAACGTCCGCACCGTCACTCTGGGCAACGCCGATTTCAAGAAGGGCGAGAACACCGTCACCTTCAAGCTGGTGGGCGCGGGTGCCTCTGACGAGACCTCTGCCTTTACCATTGACTACATCAAGCTGGGCGATCCCGTGGACGAGTCCACGCTGACCTTCACCTCCGAGCTGGAGATCCCCAAGGTAGCGACCAAGGAGAACAGCACTCCCGCCACCGTCACCGTTCCCGAAGGAATGCTGGATACCTATCCCGGTGTAAAGGCGAAGCCTGCTACTACCGACAAGATTACCGTTTATCCTCTTGCCGACGTTTACAAGCAGTCCGAGCAGTACAAGCTCACCGTGGACGGCGTCGAAGTGCCCATCGCGGTGATGGCAAACGATCAGTACGAGTTCGCTTCCTTCGATTACGATCCCGAGAAGGGACCGCTGACCGTGGTGGTGGAATGCGATAACTCCGTGCGGAATCTGACGGTCAGCCCACAGCATATGAACGTGGAATGCTCCACGAACAACAAGAAGATCACGCTGACCGTTACCGAAAACTATAATTACGATTTGACCATCAACGGAAAGCATCTCTGCATCTCCGCAGATCCCATGCAGACCGACGTGCCTGCCGCCAGCGGCGAGGGGATCTTCAATATCACCGCCGCGCCCTATTCTGTCGATCCCTCCAAGATGACCGACAAACAGGTCACCGAGGCGATCCAGCAGGCGCTGGACGACGCTTCCGCGTACGGCAGCGTCAAGGGGCACAAGAACGGCGTGGTCTATATCCCCGCAGGGCTGTACTACGTGGGCAATCTGGTGATCGCCTCCAATACCTTCCTGTATCTGGAGGGCGGCGCGACGATGCGGATCACCTCCGACACCTCGCTGACCAAGGTGCACGGCAACAAGACCTCGATGGACACGCCTTCCGGCGGTAAGGGTCTGGATTACACCTGGTGGATCACCACCTACGCCGAGGAACAGGGGACCGAGGTCATCGGCTCCTACGACATCCGCATCGGCGGACGCGGCGTGCTGGACGGCAGAGACAGTGAGTTCTGGTCTATCAACAATCCCGGCAGCTTCCAGTATGAGATCGGTAACAATACCGTGATCCCCATCGCCTGCTCTTATTTTACCATGGAAGGGCTTACCATCCGCGAGGGCATCTGCTGGTCGGTCATCGCCGTGCGCAGTGACCATATGACCTTCGAATGGCTGAAGATGTATCAGCTCATCGGCTATCGCCAGTACGAGGACGACTGCATCGACATCTGCGAGAGTCAGAACGTGGTGGTGCGCAATTGCATCGGCTACTCCCGCGACGACTCCTTCTCCACCAAGACCTGGCCCTACAAGACCGGTATCACCATCAACTGGGCGGGCGTTCCCGAATACCTTGCCGACGTCACCTTCGAGGACTGTATGGCGTACAGCAAGTGCTTCGGCTACAAGGTCGGACAGGGATCCAATCAGAACCAGTACGACGTGACCTTCCGCGACTGCGTTACCGTGGATGCCGCCAGAGGTATGGGTGTGCATCTTCTCTCGGGAGAGGGAACGGTCAGCAATATCGTCTTCGAAAACTGCTATATCGAAAAGATCAACTCGGTCACCGGTACCCACTGCGTATGGTTCTACGTTTATACCCAGCCCAACGCCAGAGGAAACGGTAACGCCGAAAATATCATTCTGAAGAACGTCTACGTTTACAAGGAAGCCATCGGCGAAAAAACCATCGAGATGCGCGGTCACGACGCCGCCAGCGGCGTGGACGGCGTTACCTTCGATCACGTCTATTTCGACGGGAAGCTTGCAGAGTCGCTGGACGATCTGCAGCCCGGTCTGAATCAGAACGAGTTTGTGGTGAACGTGAAGGTGGAAAATTCTGCCGAAGAGCCGGTGGTGCCCGATACGGGCGACGATCCCGAAACCTCGGAGAAGCCCGACGATCCCGCAGATCCCGCAGATCCTTCCGATCCCGGCGATGTCGGTTCCACCGATACGCCCGATGCGTCCGATACCCCTGCCGATCCGCAGGGCGGCGACCCTGCCGACTCTGAGGACGGCAACGGCTGGATCGTCTGGGTGGCGATTGCCGCCGGCGCGATCGTGGTTGCGGCTGTGATCGCCATGCTCCTGAAAAAGAGAAAATAATCCGCTCCGGCTGACGAAAGCCGGATCAGCCAAACCGCTTCGGAATGCTCCGGGGCGGTTTGGCATCTTTTTTGCAAAAGCTCTTGCATTATGATGCAAAATGTGATACAATACAGACGATTATATTTCCATCCAAGGGAGGAACACTTATGACACAGACCGAGCGCATTGTCCGCGCCAAAGAAGCCATCGAAGCACACAAGGCGGTATATTACAAAGAGGGCGGCTACGACCGCGCCGATTTCTGGGACTACGCCGAGATCTTCGAGATCATCGACGATATGTATCAGATCACCGGCGATCCCGATTACAGAGCGCAGATCGAGGAAATGTATCAGTTCGTGCTCCGCACTTACAAGGAGACCTGGGAGTACAACCCCTACAACGACGATATTATGTGGCTGGTCATCGCGCTGACCCGCGCGACTCTGCTGACCGGTGAGCGCAAATACGTGGAGACCGCAAAGGTCAACTACGATCTGACCTTCGCCCGCGCCTGGGACGAGGAGTTTTTGGGCGGCGGTCTGTTCTGGAGAGTGGAGAACCAGTGTAAGAACTCCTGCGTCAACTGCCCCGGCGCCATTGCCGCCTGCCTGCTGGCGAAAGCGCTGGACGACGAGTCCTATTACGACAAGGCAAAGGCGATCATCGCCTGGCAGAACAAGGTGCTGACTGATACTTCCAACGGTCACGTGTCCGATTGCATCAATCTGGAAGGAAAATACAACCATTGGACCTCTACCTACAATCAGGGTACCTACGTGGGCGCCAACTGTCTGCTGTACGCGCACACCGGTGAGGACGAGTACCGTCAGAACGCTGAAAAGGCGGCGTCCTTTGCTATGAACGAGATGTATCAGGGCGGTATCATGAATAACGAAGAGGGCGGCAACGATCTGCCCGGCTTCAAGGGCATTATGGCGCGCTGGATCCGCCTGTTCGCGCTGTCCTTTGACAAGCCCGAGTATATGGATTGGCTCCGCAAAAACGCCGACAGCGCGTGGGCGAACCAAAACTCCAAGGGTCTGATGAATACCCAGCTCGGTCTTCCCACCGAGGAGAAGGAGTACGACGTCTTTACCTGCTCCGCCGCCGTTTCGGTCTGCGTGAACGCGATATAAGGGACTCCGTCCCTTAACCCTGCTTAGGACCCCTTTTGAAAAAGGGGTCCTAAGAACCCCCTAAAACTTTCTGAAAAGCCGGCAAATACTTGCCGGCTGGAAATTATTTACTCATATTACTTTCGCGAAAAGATAATAGCCAAGGAAAAAGGTGGGAGGTTTGGAGGGAGGAAGAAAACTTCGGCGTCTGAGTGCCGGAGTTCGCCAACGGCGAACTCTATTTTCCTCCCTCCAATTCGAATTTAGTTTCGGCAACAATCTGCTCGACGAATCCTCGTCAGCACAACTTTTACTCCGAAAGGACTACACCATGATCAAACGATTATTCCGAAAATGGCGGCTCCGCTCCACCTACGCTTCTACTATCGTCCGCTGGATCGTCTTTGCCGTAGCGATGGGACTGCTCTGCGGCGTCATCGGTACTGCATTCGACCTGACGCTGGAGCTTGCTTCCCATCAGTTTGCCCACCACCGCTGGCTGATCTTCCTGCTGCCCGTGGCGGGCGTGCTGATCGTGTGGCTCTACAAGCTCGGCAGGGTCAAAAAGGACAACGGCTCCGATATGATCGTCCACTCGGTCAGGGAGGATCTGAAGGTTCCCTACGCCGTGGCACCGCTGGTGTTCGTGGGAACCACCCTGACCCAGCTTTGCGGCGGCTCCTCGGGACGCGAGGGCGCGGCGCTTCAGATGGGCGGTGCGGTAGGCACCTTCTGCGGCAGAATGCTGCATCTGAAGGAGAAAAACACCAACATCCTTGCCATGTGCGGCATGGCGGCACTTTTCTCGGCGGTCTTCGGTACGCCCGTCACCGCGTCGGTGTTCGCCATTGAGATGATCAGCGTGGGAACCGTATACTATATGGCGTTCTTCCCCTGCTTGCTGTCGTCGATCATCGCATATCTGATCGCCATCGCCTGCGGAGTGGTTCCTGCGGCACAGAAGATGGCGGCGGTGGTCATCCCCGAGCTGTCCCTGCTGACGCTGGGAAAGGTTCTGCTGCTGGGCGCGGTGTTTGCGCTTCTGTCGGTGCTGTTCGTGGCGTCGGTTCACAAGGCGGAGCACCTGGCGGCGCATTATCTGGAAAATCCCTACCTGCGGGTAGTGGCGGGCGGCTGTGCGGTGATCCTGCTGACCGTTGCCGTGTGGCTGTTTACCGACGGCTTTGCCTACAACGGCGCGGGAATGGAGGGCGTCATCGCCGCCGTTGCGGGTGAGGCGACGCCTTGGGATTGTCTGCTCAAGATCGTTTTCACCGCCTTCACGCTGGGCTTTGGCTTCAAGGGCGGCAAGATCGTCCCCGGTTTCTTCATCGGTGCCACCTTCGGCTGTGTGCTGGCGGGATGGCTGGGGCTTCCGCCCTCCTTCGGTGCGGCGCTGGGACTGGTAGCTCTTTTCTCGGGCATGACCAACTGCCCGCTGGCGTCTCTGATTTTGGGCATTGAGCTGTTCGGCGGTGCGGGCGTGTTGTATTATACGATCATGGCGGCGATGCTCTATATGCTGTCGGGCTATTACAGCTTCTACTCCGGGCGAGAAGCGGCTTACTCCAAACTGCAGGAGGAGTATATCCATCACAGTCGGGTGGGAACCGGACGGAGGATCAAATGACGCGCGATCGCCGTTGCACCCTTTGCCCCCGTCGGTGCGGCGCGGATCGCGCATCCCGTCCCGGCTATTGCGGCGCGGGGGATGCGATCCGTCTGGCGCGGGCGATGCCTCATCACTGGGAAGAGCCGTGCATTTCGGGTACGCGGGGATCGGGCGCGATCTTCTTTTCGGGATGCACCCTGCGGTGCGTGTTTTGTCAGAATCGCGCCATTTCCGCCGAAAATTTCGGAAAAGACGTTACGCCCGACCGTTTTCGCGAGATCTGCTTCGAGCTGAAGGCGCAGGGCGTGCACAACATCAACTTGGTGACCCCCGACGCCTACGCCGAGCTAATCGTTCCCGTATTGGAGGAGATCAAGGAGGAGTTGGCGCTTCCCATCGTCGTAAACTGCGGCGGGTATCTGTCGCCTGAGCAGGTGGAGCGGTTCGGCAGAGTCACCGACGTGTGGCTGCCCGATTTCAAGTACGCCGACGGTGCGCTTGCCGCCCGTCTGTCGGGGGCGGGAGACTATCCCGAGGTGGCGCTTGCCGCCATCCGCGGGATGGTAGCGCGGGCAGGGAAGCCTGTGTTGGATGCAGATGGGATTCTGCAAAAGGGCGTGCTGGTGCGGCATTTGGTGCTGCCCGGACAGCGCAAAAACAGCATCGCGGCGGTGGAAATGCTTCGCGGAGCCTTTGGTAGTGATGGCATTCTGCTGTCGCTGATGGCGCAGTACACCCCCAACGGCGCGGACGGCGCGCCCGCTCGGCGGATCACCACCTTCGAGTATGAGTCGGTACTGGAGGCGGTGGTGGCGGCGGGCTTTGGCGGCTACTGCCAATCCCCCGACAGCGCGGGGCAGGAGTATACGCCGGAGTTTGGGCTGCAGGGAGTGATGGAGCAGGCGTGACGCCGCAAAGCGGCGCCACGCCTGCATAGTGAAGTGCAGGAACGCTTCGCGTACCTGCGTGAAGTTTTCCCCGCCCGAAGGGTGGGGAAAGTTAAGGAGCAAAATCCGCCTGAGGGCGGATTTTGTTTGTATTAGAAAGTGCGAATATGATTGACCCCGTTTCAAAAAGATTGCCAAAAATGTAACAATTCTATGAAAACTTGTCCTGCCCCTATTGATTTCCCCGCCTTCCTGTGCTACAATAGAAAATATGATAATTGGGGAAGTTTCCCCTTTCGGAGGTATTGTATGGATCGAGTAACCAAGCCCAACTATTACCTGGATATTGCCCAGACCGTGTTGAAGCGGTCTACCTGCCTGAGAAAGCGCTACGGCGCTATCATCGTGAAGAACGATGTGATCGTTTCCACCGGCTACAACGGTGCGCCCAGAGGCAGAGCCAACTGCATCGAGTTGGGATTTTGCGTCCGCGAACAGCTCAACATCCCCCGCGGGGAGCGCTACGAGCTGTGCCGCGCCCTCCACGCCGAGCAGAACGCCATCATCAACGCGTCCCGCGATCAGATGCTGGGGGCGACCCTCTATCTGGTGGGCGAGGACAGCGGAACGGGGGAGCTGCTCACCGACGTCTGCTCCTGCGCTATGTGCAAGCGGATGATCATCAACGCAGGCATTGATCGGGTGCTGATCCGCACCTCTCCCGATGCCTATCAGACCGTCAACGTCCGCGATTGGATCCGCGAGGACGACAGCCTCAGCGGTAAATTCGGTTATTGATCCCATTGGGAAGGAAAATTATGAAACATCCCGCAAATCAGAAACCCATTCAGAAAAAACGTACGGGGAAGCGCTCGCTTCGGGCATTGCTGCCCTGGATCATCATCGTCGGCTCACTGACGGTCATCCTGGGCGGTGTCGGCGTCTATGTTCTGCTGACCGCAGAGGATGAGTGGCAGACCGAGTGGTTGGTCTACGATAACGGCACCTATACCGATGAGGAAAGGGGGATCACCTATATCCCCGCGCCCTTCTGCTTTGAGGCGGTCAGCAACGCCTCCGAGGAGTATCCGTACGCCAAAAGCGACCGCTGGCCGCTGTATCAGATCGGCTATAAAAACGAGACCGACGGCAAATACCATTTCCGCCCCGCTACCGAATGGCTGACCACCGCAAAATCGGTGGGCGGGCAGATCTACTATAACCCCGACGCGGTGTCGGTGCCCGATTACGCCGACTTTGACTGGGATCAGATCTTCTTCAGCAATCCCGGCTCTACGACCTTCTCTACCTATACCCTGACCGCAGATGAAGCGGATCGGTTCATGAACGAGGTTCTGGCGGAGGACAACGAGGATCTTTACGGCTTCGGTCTGCTGGACACGCTGGACGTGAAGCTGACTCTGCGCGTCTCGTCGAAGACCTATCGGTGGCTCTATCTGAACCTGACCGTTTACTCCGACGGGGAAGGGAATTATTATGTCAGCCCCGAGGGCGTGAAGATCCTGGACGATCCCTTCTTGGTGCAGGTGGATTCCTCTTACTTTGACGATTATCTCAAGTCGTTGGAGGATATCCTTGACAGTGCGTCATGACGGTGACGTTTGAGATCACGCCCATCACCCCTGCCGATCTGCCCCGTCTGATGGAGCTGGAGCGTGCATCGTTCAGCGACCCGTGGTCGGAGTCTGCTATGGCGGCAACGCTGGAGATCCCCGTGGTGCGTGCCCTTGCCGCACGGTCGGCGGGGATGCTCGTGGGCTTTGTGATCGCCTATCTGATCCCGCCCGAGGGAGAGATCGCCGACATCTGCGTGGCGCCCGAGGCGAGAGGAACGGGCGTCGGCAGTCTGCTGATGCGGACGCTGATGGAGCACTCGGACTGCACGCAGTTCTATTTGGAGGTGCGCGCCTCTAATCTGCCTGCGCAGAAGCTGTACGAAAAGCTGGGCTTTCAGCGGATCGGGCTTCGCAAGGGCTATTACGACCGCCCCCGCGAGGACGCCGTTCTGATGGCGTGGGAGCTTGCCGAGGGCAACGGATGAAACGGAGGACGTCATGGACGCAACCAAGCGATTATTGAGAAATCTGCCCGAGCATCTGCTGTATTTTTTGGCGGCGGACGTGGTTTGTATGCTCCTGACCTTTGCGGTGAATCTGATCGCGCGCCCGCTTCTTTTGGAGATGGCACGGGGAGACTCGGCAAAGGAGCAGACCGTGAAGACGATCCTGTTTGCCGTATTCGCGGTTCTGTTTTTTGTGGTCTTGGCGGTGATCTTCGCCAAAAGTCCCATCCAGCGCACCGCCTATCTGTCGGCTACCATCGGCAGAGAGTACAGCTTTGCCAGCGATCTGAAGACGTTTTTGAAGGGCGGACTTTGGATCGGCGTCGCCGCTTACGGGATCTTCTGTCTGATCCCCACCTTCTTCCTGTGGCTGGTTCCCGATATTCAATATCTTCCCACGCTTTTCTATCCCCAGTACGCTCTGACCGAGCTTTGCGGTGTGTGGATCGCTTACGCGGCGGATCTTGCGGCGTATCTGTTCTTTTCGCTCCTGCTATTCCCCTGTCTGCATCTGTACTGGGAGAAAAAACGGTTGTACCGTTGATATTTTTGAAACGGAAGCACTGACTTATGATTATTCTTGCATTTGAATCCTCCTGCGACGAGACCGCCGTGGCGGTGGTGGAGATGAGCGAGGGCACGCGCCGCATCCTCTCCTCCGAGGTGGCAACGCAGATAGCGACGCACGCCCTGTACGGTGGCGTGGTGCCCGAGATCGCGTCCCGCGCACACACCGAGGCGATCTCTTCGCTGACAAGACTTGCTCTGACCAACGCGGGCGTGACCCGCGACGACGTTGACGCTATTGCCGTTACCGCCTCCCCCGGGCTGATCGGCGCCCTGCTGGTGGGCGTGAACTTTGCCAAAGGGCTGGCGTCGGCGTGGAAAAAGCCGCTGATCCCGGTCAACCACGTGAAGGGGCACGCGGCGGCGGCATACCTTGCCTTCCCCGAGCTGAACGCGCCTTTTTTTGCCCTCATTGCGTCGGGTGGGCATACCTCCCTTACTTACGTCAAATCCCCTACCGAGTTCATCCCCGTAGCCCGTACCCGCGACGACGCGGTGGGCGAGGCGTTCGACAAGGTGGCGCGGGTGCTGGGGCTCCCCTATCCCGGCGGCGCTGAGATGGATCGGCTGGCGGCGCTGGGCGATCCCGAGGCGGTGAAGCTTCCCTCTGCCGCCATCGACGGCAGTCTGGACTTCAGCTTCAGCGGGCTGAAGACCGCCGTTCTCAATTACGCCAACGGTCAGCGGCAGAAGGGCATCGACCTCGTTCCCGAGGACGTTGCCGCTTCCTTTACCCGCACGGTCACCCGTTCCATCGTCAAACAGCTGGCGGGGGCGTACGAGGAATACCGCTACGAAACGCTGGTGCTGGCGGGCGGTGTTGCCGCCAACTCTCATCTGCGCGAGGCGGTGTCGAAATTTGCCGAGAAAAAGGGGATTCGGCTCTGTCTGACCCCCAAACAGCTCTGCGGAGACAATGCCGCGATGATCGCCGCTCAAGGCTATTTCGAGGCGCAAGCGGGGCATTTCGCAGACGCTTCGCTGAACGCGAAGGCTACCTCCGGCAAGTCGGTATTCTAAAGTGTGATACAGCAATATTGACGAAGTTTTCTATGGAGAATCGGCTGCGAAAATGGGAAAATCGTTCGATTTCGGAGAATGAAATCGGGCGTGTCCTCTGTGGAAAACTGTGGAGAACTCCCGACGCTGAAGGAAAATTTGGGCGAGTTTGCCCCCGAAAATGCCGTCGAAAATGAAAAAACTCCCTGTTTTCGACCTACTTCGCACCGTCGCCTGTGGAAAACCCTGTTGAGATTGTGGAATAGTCGCACCACTTTTCCACACCAAAATTTCGCACAAATGTACCCGACAAAATAGACAAACCAATTGTTCGCTCCGATCGGCATCCCGATCGAGACTATACATCATCCAAGTACAAAGGAGAAACCAAATCATGAAATACGAAGCACAAATCGAGGCTGCCGCCGAGCATTTTAAGAAGCTGCTGTCCGAGCAGCTGGAGCGGGTTGACCGCATCAACGCCGCAGGCGACGCGGTAGACTATACCAAGAAAGAGCAGATCGTCATCGGTGTTTGTGGCGGCGACGGCATCGGCCCCACCATCACTGCGGCGGCACAGACCGTCCTCACCGATATGCTCGCCGACGAGGTCAAGAAGGGTAAGATCGTCTTCAAGGTCATCGACGGCCTGACCATCGAAAACCGCGTGGCGCACATGAAAGCCATCCCCGACGACGTTCTGGCAGAGCTGAAGTCCTGCGACGTGATCCTGAAGGGCCCCACCACCACTCCCCGCGCCGGCGATCCCTGGCCTAACATTGAGTCCGCCAACGTGGCAATGCGCAAGGAGCTGGATCTGTACGCCAACGTGCGCCCCGTGTCGGTTCCCGAGAAGGGCATTGACTGGACCTTCTTCCGTGAGAACACCGAGGGCGGTTACGCCGTCGGCTCCAAGGGCATCCACGTCACCGAGGATCTGGGTATGGACTTCGTTGTGACCACCACCGAGGGCACCAACCGCATCGCCCGTCTCGCCTTCGAGTACGCCCGTGCCAACGGAAAGGATCGCGTTTCCATCGTCACCAAGGCAAACGTCATCAAGACCACCGACGGTAAGTTCCTGCGTCTGTGCGAAGAGATGGCAAAGGAATATCCCGAGATCACCACCGACGAGTGGTTTATCGACATCATGACCGCAAAGTTAGTGGACGAAAAGCGTCGCCGTGACTTCAAGGTTTTCATCCTGCCCAATCTGTACGGCGACATCATCACCGACGAGGCGGCTGAGTTCCAGGGCGGCGTAGGTACCGCAGGCTCCGCCAACATCGGCAAGCGTTACGCGATGTTCGAGGCGATCCACGGCTCCGCTCCCAGAATGGTGAAGGAAGGTCGCGCACAGTACGCCGATCCCTGCTCCATGCTCCGCGCCACCGTTCTGCTGCTCTCCCACATCGGCTATCAGGCTGAGTCGGACAAGCTCGCGCGCGCGCTGGACATCTGTATGTTTGAGGAGAAGAAGCTCACCATCACCGGCAGAGATACCGGCTGCACCTGCGCCGAGTTCTCCCAGTACGTGATGGACACGCTGAAGAGCCTGTGACCAAAGGGCGCCGCCCCTTTGGAAAACCCGCTGAAAAAGGGGCTGGACCCCCAAAAACTTTTATAAAAGCGCGACAAATACTTGTCGCGTGGGTAGGGAATGGTGCGAACAAACCCAAGGCTCCCTCCGAGAGGGAGCTGTCGCCGCAGGCGACTGAGGGAGCCCGCGTTCCTAACAATTCCCACCAACCGTCACCTTGGTGCAAACCGCACGACGGGACGCCGAGGGCGTCGTCCCCTACCGGGTTGGTGCGGATATTACACGATCCCGCTGTAGGGGCGCGCATTGCGCGTCCGCGCCGCCGCGGGCGGCATCGAACGCCTCCCGCCGACCGTCACCTCTGTGCAGACCGTTTGGACGGGAGCGCAATGCGCTCCCCTACAGGTTGGTGCGAACATACGCGCCGCACCGGCAGAAAGGACTTCCTATGGACATCTTCGATCTCGCCAAAGCTACGGGGCTGTCCCGTGAGCAGATCCGCTATTATGAGACGCACGGGCTGATCGCCAATCGAATTTGGTCGATCCGAAAGGAATTTGACGAGCACGACGTCAGTCGGCTCAAAAAAACGGTGATTCTGCGGAAAATGGGGGTTGATCTCTCGGACGTCCGCAAGATTCTGGACGATTCGGTTCCGTTGGATGAACGGCTTGCCAAGCAATTGGTGTTATTGGAAGCGGAAAAAGATAAATTCGACGGTGCGTACAACCTTTGCGTAGCGCTGTTGGAGAGGATCCGTTTTTCCGACGAGAAGGTGAAGATGGAATATCTCGACGCCGACGAGTGGCACGCCTTCGTCCGCTGCGAAGAGGCGGCAGGTCACGCCTTCGTGGATTGCTGGCAGGATATTGACGCGGATTTGGATTTCGGTTTGCTTTATCCGTTTTTCGTACAGGATTTTCGTAAGAATAAGCGTTTCAAGTTCTTGGTGAATGCCATCTGCTGTATCATTTTGTGCGCCGTGTGGGTATTACTGGATTTTTCCGAGTCGGGCGTTTGGGCATCGCTGGCGGAAGCGGGTGGAATCATCGCCCTTTTACTCATTTCGTCGCTTCCTCACTATCTTTTGGGCAAGAAACATCCCCGCGCGGCAAGATGGCTGTCGTGGATTGTGCCTATTTCCGTGCTCGTTTTGCTTCTGGTGATCGTGATCATCGCAGGTCTTTGAGCACGCGGATAATCCGCACCGACCGTCACCTTGGTACAGGTCGTTCCCCCCAACTCTGTAGGGATCGACGTCCTCGGCGATCCGCGCCGCCGCAGGCGGCATCGAACGCCTCCCGCCGACCGTCACCTCTGTGCAGACCGTTTGGACGGGAGCGCAATGCGCTCCCCTACAGGTTGGTGCGAACAATTGCCACAAATCCGGTGTAGGGAACGGTCTCGACCGTTCCGCGCCGCCGCAGGCGGCATCGAACAATTCCCGCCAACCGTCACCTTGGTGCAGGACGTTTGGACGGACAGTCCGGAGGCCTGTCCCTACAAGGTGCGTGCGCCACCGTCGTTGGTGCGCCTACCTCTATAATTATCAAGAAATTCCCATTTTGGAGTGATTTCATGCAAAACAAGAATACAACCACACCCGTATCCAAGGCGGTCATCGCTCGCCTGCCCCGCTATTACCGCTACCTCAGAGAGCTCTTCTCCCAGGACATCCTGCGGATCTCCTCCGGTGAGTTGGCGCGGCTGATGAACGTCACCGCCTCTCAGATCCGTCAGGATCTCAACTGCTTCGGCGGCTTCGGTCAGCAGGGCTACGGATACAACGTGAAAAATTTATATAAAGCCATCGGCGACATCCTCGGCGTGGGTGAGTCCTACACCGCCATCATCGTGGGCGCGGGCAATATGGGCAGAGCCCTTGCCACCGGCACCACCTTCGTGGGGCGGGGCGTCCATCTGAAGGGCATTTTTGACAGCGATCCCGACGTGATCGGCACCGAGGTGGGCGAGTACACCGTCCTGCCCATGGACAAGCTTGCCGATTACTGCCGCGAGTGGAAGCCGACCATCGCCGCGCTGGCGGTGCCCCGTGGTGCCTCCCGCAGAACTGCCGAACAGCTTTCTCTGCTGGGAATTAAAGGAATTTGGAATTTTACCGGCGAGGAATTGTCGGTAGACGAGAGCGTTTCGGTGGAGAACGTGCATTTGGGCGATCTTCTGATGACCCTCTGCTACGAGATCCACGCAAAGGAGCAACCCGATGAAGAAACTGAAGATTGATCTGCTGTACGGCACTGAAGTGCTGGCGCTCCCTGCCGCGGTGCTGGAAAAGATACCGCAAGCCGACGAGGCGGAGCTGAAGGTTCTGCTTTGTCTGTGCGATCCGCAGACCCGCGCCGCCTTCGATACCGAAGCGGTGGCAGACCGTCTGGGACTTGCGCCCGAGGCGGTGACCGGTGCGATCCAGTTTTGGCGGGGGGCGGGCGTACTCAGGAAGAGCGAGTTGAAAGGTCAGCCCGCGACCGAAACGGATTTTGACGAACCTGTGACTCCCGCTCCTGCCGCTGCTCCTGCCGCGTCCGAGGCAGCTCCCGCAGTGGAGGCTCCCAAGGCGGAGACGCCCCGTGCCAACGTGACCATCGTCCGCAGTGACGACGGTACGCCTCACTACACCGCCGAGGAGATCAACCGCATCTTCGCCGAAAACGGCGAGCTGTCGGGGATGATGGACGAGTGTCAGAACATCTTCGGCAAGCTGTTCAACCCTACCGAGATCAACAAGGTTATGGCGCTGACCGAATATTTCCGTCTGGACTGCGAATACATATTACTGCTCTGTTACTACTGCAAGAAGATCGGAAAGGCCAGCGTCCCCTATTTAGATAAGCTGGCGCGATCGCTCTACAACGAGGGGATCGACAACGTGGACGCTCTCGGCGACCGTCTCGGCGAGCTGGAGGCGGCGGCTGATTTGGGCGGCTACTACCGCACGCTGTCGGGAGCGGGGAAGCGCTCCTTCACCGATCGGGAGAGCAAGTTCCTCTCTCAATGGGTGAAGTGGAGCGTCAAGCCCGAGGTGCTGAAGATCGCCTACGAGGTGTCGGTGGACGCTACCGGAGCGCCGTCGATGCCCTACATCAACAAGGTTCTGTCCAACTGGAAAGAGGCAGGCTATACCACCGCCGAGCAGGTGAAGTCGGCGATGGAGGAATACAAGCAGAAGAAGGAGAGCCGCGCGGCGGGAGCGCCCAACAACAGCTTTGCCACCGACGAGTTCTTCGAAGCCGCGTTGAAGCGGAGTCTTGCCCTGCACGAGGGGTGAGCGAGTCGTTTGGAGCGGACAGAGTTGTTGCGAACATCAAGCCTCCCTCCGGGAGGGAGGTGGCATTTGCGAAGCAAATGACGGAAGGAGCCCGCGATCCAAACAATTCCCACCGACCGTCACCTTGTGCAGGTCGTTTGGTGCGGGAGGAGCAAGCCCCTCCCCCTACCGGGGGGTGCGAACAGTTCCCGCAAGACGTTGTAGGGGCGCGCATTGCGCGTCCGCGCCGCCGCAGGCGGCATCGAGCGGATCCCACCGACCGTCACCTTGTGCAGGTCGTTTGGTGCGGGAGGAGCAAGCCCCTCCCCCTACCGGGGGTGGGTGCGAACAGTTCCCGCAAGACGTTGTAGGGGCGCGCATTGCGCGTCCGCGCCGCCGCAGGCGGCATCGAGCGGATCCC
>JAFTOC010000041.1 GCA_017451585.1 Clostridia bacterium | reverse complement strand
ACGGTCAAGACCGTTCCCTACGAATAACGTCGAAGACATAACGGATCGTGGCTTTGGCAACGAATTGGATCGCAATGATAATGGTTTGTCTGTAGGGAACGGTCTTGACCGTTCCGTGAGGCAGAGGGCGCATTGCTCGTTCCCCTTTTCCTCGGCAGAAGATATGGTAGTCGAATCGCCTCGCACAGCCTCTCCCTTCGGGGAATGCGGAAACGGTTCGCATTGCAGCCGGCCGATTCCAAAAATCTCCCCACCCTTCTTGCGAAGGATGGGGAGCCGTAGTTTAGTCCAGATTCGACGAAGTATCGCTCATATCGTAGCCGAGGATCAGACCGTCCAGCGGCGCGGTAGGCGTCAGAGACTTGATCTCGTCGGCGCTCAGCGCGCGGTTGTAGATCTGCACCGCCGCCATGTCGCCGCGGAACTTGCGGTCGGTAGCGTCGGGCTGGATGCCGATGCCCAGCTTCGAGGATGCCTTCGCACTGCCGGTGAATGCCTTGGAGCCCACCAGTCTGCCGTCCACGTAGAGCTTCAGCCCTACCGAGTCGCGGACGGCGGTGATTTGGAACCACTCGTTCAGCGCCACGCCTGCGTCTGCGGGGTAGACCGTGATGATGTTATCCCAGTTGTTTTCGTAAACGAAGAATTCCAGACGTCCGCTGCTGTCGATCTTCAGAGTCACCTGATTGTCGCCGGTGGAGACCATCACGTTGTGCTCGTTGAAGTCGGCAAGCTTCACCCAGGCGTTGATGGTAAACTGTCCCTTGCCCGAGAAGGTTTGGTTGATGATGGAATCCTTATCGGACAGCAGGAAGTTGCCGTTGAAGGACGCGCCGGTGGGAGAGGTCTCGTCGGTGCTTGCCGCGCCGACGTTTGCCGTAGTGGAGAAGTTGCCTGCCATATCGTTGAAGATGGTCTTGACCGAGCCGTCTCTTTCCACGACCTCCAGAATGCGGTAGTTTTCCACCAGCTTCTTCTGCGCGTCGGTGAGTGCTTCGTAAGCAGCTCTCACGCGGCTGACGCCCGAGGGATCGGCAAGGAGCACCTCGATGGCGTCGTCCACTCTGCCTGCCAGGATGGCATCGATGTCGTCGGCACCGATGGACTCGCTGTCGCGCCAGAGGCGGGAGAGATCGGTCAGCTCGTCGGCGGTAGCACCCTTGTCAAAGGGAACCAGAGTGACCGTAAGGGTCAGCTCCTGCCCTGCGGGGATGCGGTATTCCGCCAGCGTGTCGGGGCCGCAGGAGGCGCCGCCCGTGCCACGGGACATATAGGAAAGGGTGAGATAGGTGCCGGAGGGAGTCGCGCTGAGCTGATAGCTGTACTTAGCGTTTTTAAGATGTGTAGCAGTGTAATGGATCGCCTGCGCCTCCATAGAATCGGAGACCGCCATCAGACCGGCGTTACTGCTGTCGGAGGTAAGGGCGTACCAGCGCACCTTCATCATATTGCCGCTGTCCTGGGGATTTCCGTAGAGATAGAGATTATCGGTAACGGTGGATTCGTACACGCCGGGGATGCAGGAGCGGCATCTGTCCACGAAGCCGTCGTAGTCACCGTAGCCGTACCAGACCGCCTGCTCGTAGGAGGCAGGGAGGGTCAGGGTCAGACCGTAGCGCGCCATCTCGCCGACGCCGCCGTCGGGATCAAGGATCGCCTTGACGGTGATCTCGCCGCTGCCGTAGACGGTATACTGCATGGTCTGCGTAGAGGTGCCCGCACCGCTGAGCTTCAGTACGGCGGTGATCTCCACGCTCTTGCCGTCGGAGGATTTCTCGGCGGTCATGGACTGCACCGCGCCTACAGATACGCCGTCCCAGAAGTTCGATTTGTCGTTGGAGAGCTGTGCTCTGCGGTAGGTGGGCAGGAGCGCGGTGGAGAGGATGGTTGCATCTTTGTAGACGTAGGAGGTCAGCGCGCCCTTTGCTTTGGAGAAGACTGCTTCAAAGTCGGTACCCGACACCGTCCAGGCGTCGTCGGTCTCGTCCAGCAGGATGGTGGGCATACTGCCGCGGTCGGCAGAGGCGTGTGCCACCTCTACGGGCAGATCAAAGACCTCGCTTGCTACTACGTAGCCAGCAGTCGCCCACATGGTGTCCGCCTTTTCCTTGGCGTAGAGCACCAGCGCAAACTCATCGTCGGCTTCGATGACCGCGGGCATCTGATAGGGGACGGTGATCTCCACCGTCTCACCGGGTGCACCGGAGACGGTCAGACTGCCGCTGTCCACCACCACGCCGTTCTGACGGAGCTCGTAGCGGTAATCGTAGGCGGACAGATCGGTGAACTTGAATTCGTTGTAGACCGAGATCTTACCCGCGCCCAGCACGGCAAGGTCGGACTCAAACCAGATATTCTGATAAACGTACTTGACCTCGTTGCCCTCGGACTGAATGGTTCGGTCGTTGGAGACGATACCGTTCTGACAGAAGTCGCCCGAGTTGATGGCGTCGCCCCACGCGCCGCCGTACGCCCAGAATCTGCCGGTGCCCAGCAGGTCGGAGCCACCGCGGGGGATCTCGGTGCTGACGGTCTGATCCACGAAGTCCCAGATGAATCCGCCCAGCAGATTGTCGTAGGAGCGGATGACCTCCCAATACTCGTACAGGTTGCCCACCGAGTTGCCCATGGCGTGGGCGTATTCACATTGGATCCAGGGCATCTTGTTGGACGCCTTGCCCATGTTCTCCATGGACGAGATGCTCCAATACATACCGGAGCCCAGATCTACGCCGCCGCCCGTGCCGTAGGATTCAAAGTGAACCAGGCGGGTGGGATCGATCTGCTTCATCTTGCGGATAATCTGCGGATATACGCGGGATTGGCTGGTCTCGTTGCCCAGCGACCAGATGATCACCGAGGTGCGGTTCTTCTCCCGCTCCACCAGCGTCAGCACGCGGTCGGTGACCACGTCCTCGAAATAGGTAGCCGTATCGCTGTCGCCCACGGCGTAGTGATCCTCTACGTTTGCCTCCGCCAGCACGAAAATTCCGTACTTGTCGCAGAGGTAGTACATATATTTATCGTTGGGGTAGTGAGACGTACGCAATGCGTTGACGTTCAGCTGCTTCATGATCTGCACGTCTTTCTCATAGGTCTCACGGGAGACGTACTTACCGGTTGCACCCTCGTTGTCGTGGCGATTGACGCCCTTCAAGAGGATCTTCTTACCGTTGAGCAGTACGTCGGAATAGGTAGAGCTGTTGGCGGAGGAGCCGGTGGTTTTGGTAAACTCGATCTCGCGGAAGCCCAGCTGCTGGGAAATAGAACCGTAATAGTTGCCGTCCGCGTCGTACAGCGTAATGACCAGTGTGTACAGATAGGGATCTTCGTCCGACCACAGGTGGGGAGCCTTGACCGTTCGGGACAGCTCTACCGAAGCCTTGTTGCCCGACGCCAGCTCTCTGTCAAGCGATGCGGTCAGCGGCTCGGAGGCAAACAGATTCTTGCCGTCCGCGTCGAAAAGCTTCACGTCCAGCGAATACTTGCCTGCGGCAAGGTTCGCGGTGGTTTTGTTCAGCAGATCGACCTCCAGATCGAGGGTCGCATCGGTATAGGTCTTGTCCAGATCGGTGGTGACGGTGTAGTCGAAGATCTGCACCGCAGGGGTGGAGTACAGATATACGTCGCGGAAGATGCCCGCAAGACGCAGGAAGTCCTGATTCTCAAAGTAACTGCCGTCACACCAGCGGATGACCATCACCGCCAGCAGATTTTCACTGCCGTCCTTGTTCAGATAGGGGGTCAGATCAAACTCGGAGGCGTCGTAGCTGCCCTCGCTGTAGCCTACCTCGTGACCGTTGACCCAGACGTAGTAGCAGCTCTCCACGCCGCCGAAGTTGATGTAAACCGAGCGGTTGGAGGACAGCCACTCCTCGTCCACGGTGAAGGTGGTGCGGTAGAAGCCTACGGGATTGGTATTCTGAGGTGCCTGGGGCAGACGCACGCTGCCGTTTTTGTAGGCATTCCAGGGGTAGGTGAAATTAGAATAGATGGGGAAGTCAAAGCCCTGGGTCTGCCAGGAGGCAGGCAGGATCACGTCCTTGAAGCCGCCGTAATAGGCGGTATCGTAGGTGCCTACGGTGCCGTCACCCTCGTAAACGGGCGCGCTGTTCATATCGTATGCGGGGTCAAAGAACTTGCCGTAAACGCCCGCGCGCCTGGCGTCGTTGATATTTTCGTACACCGCCAGCTTCCAGGGCTTTCCCTTGCCGGTCAGGAGCTGATAGTAGTCAGAGCGCTCGTAATCGTAATTTTTGGCGCCCTCCACCGCATCCTCCACCGACTGGTAGACCAGCGTTTCGGAGGAGTGGTAGTCTACCTCGTTCACCGAGTAGATCTCAGACTGCTGAACCGAGTTTCCGTTGGCGTCCTTCGCCTTTTTGCCCGTCCATTCGTTCATGGAAAAGACAGTTTTTTCCACGTCACCGGGAATCACCTCGACGTCATCGGGCACGCCGGTGGTGGTGTCCCAAGGATCGGGGACGGTGGTGATCTCCTCCTTGTCCGATTTGCCGCAAGCGGCAAGCAGTAGGAGCGACAGGAGCAGTGCCCCCGCCTTGATGGATCGTTTCATAAAAACCTCCTTAGTAATATGGTAAGCTTTTCGTTACAGCCGTAAAGCGAGTCGATTCGTTCACGGCAACCGTTAAGGCAATTGTAACATAGTTCCGAAGCAATTGCAATCCCCTTCCCTGCAATTTGTACAAAATCATTAAACAATGCCGAGTTTTTTATAAATTACCGGTTATTATCTCCATCCGAACAATATTTTTCAAATTTTTCTAAAAACTTTTCAAAACCCTATTGACAATCAATTGATTGTATGCTATAATAGAATCATCACAAAAGGAGGTACTTCAAACTATGAGTACATATCGTTTCAGTGCCAAAGGCACCGGATTCACCCCCAAGAAGATCGCCGCGCTGATTGCGGTAGGCATCGCCGCAATCCTGCTGATCGTCCTCGCCTTCAACTGCTTTGCGTCGGTTCCCACCGGACACACCGGCATCCTCACCACCTTCGGTAAGGTAGAGGATCAGACTCTGGAGGCAGGCATCCACTTCAAGCTGCCCTGGCAGAAGGTGGTCAACATGGACAACCGTAACCAAAAGTCCACCCTGACCCTCACCTGCTTCTCCTCTGACATTCAGGAGGTAGACGTGGTCTACACCGTCAACTATCAGATCGAGAAGTCCAACGCACAGAACATCTACAAGTCCATCGGCACCGACTACTTCAACACGGTCATGACCCCTCGCATCAACGAAGCGGTCAAAAAACAGATCGCCCAGTACGACGCCGAATCGCTAATCGACAGCCGCCAGCAGCTTTCCGATGAGATCTACGCAACGCTGGTCACCGACCTTGCATCCTACAACGTCCAGCTGGTCTCCGCGTCCATCGAGAACATCGACTTCACCGACGCCTTCACCGCCGCCGTTGAGGCAAAGCAGGTTGCCGCCCAGAACAAGCTGAAGGCGGAGACCGAGCAGGAGCAGGCGAACATGGAGGCAGAAAAGGCAGCCGAGCGTGCCAAGATCAATGCTCAGGCAGCCGCAGATGCCGCCAAGATCGCCGCAGAGGCTGAGGCAGAGGTTGCCAAGACCAAGGCAAACGCCGAGGCTGAGGTCACCAAGATCGAAGCAGATGCCGAAAAGTACCGCAAGGAGCAGGAAGCCGCCGCCAACAAGCTACTGGCAGAGTCCATGACCGAGGAGCTGCTCCAGTACTTCTACATTCAGGGCTGGGACGGTAAGCTCCCCGAGACCTGGGTCTCCCAGGAGGACTTTATGACTATCCTGGACATCGCCAAGCAGCAGGCACAGTCGGCTGAATAACCGCGCCCTTCCCTTTCGCGACCCGTACAGAGCGAGCCGGTAAAGGCTCGCGGACGGACGGCTCGGTCACTCTCCCCGACCGAGCCGTCCACGACCATGGAGGAATACTATGACACCCCTGCAACTGCTCAAACGCGCGTACCATACCCTCGACCGCATTCTGACCGTACTGTTTTTATATCTGATTCCCGAGATTGCCTACGTTTACGGGCAATATCTGTACGACTTCGAATTAAACCCCGAGGTTGCCAAGCAGATCGCTGTACTTTCTACAGTGGTGATGGTCTTATCCTTCCATTCGGCAATCCGCTTTGTCACCGTTCACAACGCACCTCTGCGGGAAAAGTTTTTTGCCCTTGAAAAACGCCCCAAAACACTGCCGCAGCGAATCGCATTCTTTCTGAAACAGCCGGAGCTCTGGATCGGATCAGCCATTTTCGCCCTTTTGCATTTCATCGTTCCCGTCCGATCCTACGCGATGCATCTGACAGATCTGATCCCCGGCGCGGCACAGAATCCCACCGCTCAATTTTGGATCCCCGCTCTGCTGCTGCCCATATTGTTTGTGATCTCGTTGAAAGCACGCCTTACTGCCATGGATCGTTGGCTGGTTACCGAAGATCAACCCACATCCGCAGAGAGCAAGAAAAAGAAGCTGCTCAACGAATCCGGTCTTGAAATGACTCGGATAACCGCTATTTATCTGGGCGGCTCGTTGGTACTGTGCAACGTCCTGCCGCTGCTGATCTCCATGTTTCCGCTGCTGCAAGAGCTACTGTTTGCGCCGCTTACCGTTTTCGTCATCGTCTGTCTGCTGATCGTCCCCCGCATCTGGCGCCCCGTCCGGGCGATCTTCAAACGCCGCTCCTTTTTGAAGAAGTTGAACGAAATCTGCCGACTGCATAATATCCCCCTCTCGGCAATTGATCTTCCCTACCGATCCATCTTCCAAACCACCGACCGCGAGAGCTTTTCGGTTACGTTAAACGGCAAACGCTATGCCTGCAAGCTGATCGGCGCAGTCAAGCGAAACGCGCCAACGGTGCTCCGTGCCAACGGACGCGGTTCATTCCTGCATCCCTTCCGTTTCGCACGCGTCACGTTCTTCACCCGCGTAACACGATTCGAATTTGGCTTCCAATCAGAGGATCAGAAGATTCTCATCGTCAATCCGGTTCCCAAGAAGATCTACCGACGCGAAGACGGCAGGAACGTCCCGTTGGACAACGGCGACACCGTAGACGGCTATAAGGTCTACACCGCCTCCGGCTTTCTTGGCGCGCTGGATAGAAATTGCATCGACCGTTGACAGAGCCCATTATAAGAAGACAAACCGATGAAAACACCTTCTCACATACTTCGCAGCCATCCTGATGTGCAGCAAAAACTCCGCCGCCGTTACATCCTTCCCTTTCTTATATACGCAATATGGCTCGTCCTGCTGATCGCCGTCAGCATTTTCGTGATCTATCCCATCATTGACGCTGACAGCATGATCGTAGCACCAACCGTTTTGTTGGCAGCAATCATCCTGCCCATCTTCCTCTTGAAGCTACCCAAACGTATGAGAGATCGCTCCTATCGGGGCGTAGTGCGCTCCTGTCGACCCTACAATTTCCGCGAGCCTATCATCATTCGCACCAGACAAGACGACAGTTATATTCCCAGTGCCGAGCTGGTCATTCAAAGAGAGGACGGCAAGCTTCTGACGCTGGATCTGCCTCTCCCCGACCCCTACGCGCCTCCCCCTTGGAAAGAGGGCGACGAGCTGATCCATTTTCGCGGCAGTCGCCTTCATCTGACGGTGGAAGAGCTGCCCACCACCTGCGTTCTGTGCGGCGGCATCTCCCCCGAAGGGGCAGAGCGATGCGTATTCTGTCATCACTCGCTGATTCAAACCGACGCTCACAAGGAGACTTCCCGATGAAATCAGTCTTATCCAAATTCGGTATCTATCTGCTCAATCTGATCGCCGCGCTGTGGATCGGCTTGCTGACGGAATTTGTCGTCTCGCTCGTTTTCCATTTGATTGTTTCCGAGGCGTCCCTCCTGCAGACCCGGCTGGTCAACGCCGTGGCGCTGACCGTAGGCTCTCTCTTATGGCTCTTCTTCTCTTCCAAGAAGATCGGATATGAGCAAAAAGAGTTCCGTACTGAAACCGTGCTCATCCCTGCCGCGCTGATGTTTGCATTGCAGGCGATCATTGCTTATCCAATGCGCTTCGCCTTCTACGTCACCGGACCGGTAGATTACTTTACCCAAGCCATCCATTGGGGCGAACGGGAATACAACTGGCAGGACTGGTCAGAAGCCCCCCTCTCCCTCTACTATGGCTTGCTGGTGGCGTTCGATCTGCTGTGCCTGATCGCGATCCTTGCCGGCGAAGGGGCGGGCGCCAAGAAGCGGCAGGCGGATCGCGCACAGATGCTGAGCGAGTCAGCAGGGCAGGATATTCCCATCGTCCCGATCTACCAAAGCGGCGAGCGCACTACCCTCTCCCCCGATCCGCCCGAGCAAGTGCCGATCTCCAACGCCGCCCTGCGGCTGGACGCGCTGGTGGCTGACATCCCTACCTCCACGGACGGCTCCGCCGAGGAGGACGCACCCTCCCCGATCACTGCGGCACAGACCGAGCGCACCCCGTCAACCTCGCACCTCCAACCGTCCGAGCGGCGCCGGCGTCCCGCACCCTCTCCCCGCCCGCAGATCCCGCCCGAGTGCGCCGACCTGCGGAAGATGGTCAACCGCCGTCTGATTCCCGCAAAGGTGGTCGCCATCTTTTCGGGCATCGCCTTCGTGGCGCTGGAGGGCTACTCCCTCTGGCGGTTCCACGACACTCCCTCCCGAATGTTCGGCGCAACCATTTTGTTCGGACTGGCGGCAATGGCACCTGCCGCCGCATTCAAGGTATGGGAACGACTTGCCGACCGCTCCTTTGAGGGTGTGGTACTGGATATGGAATTTCAGACCCGCACTAAGATCGGTCTGGATCGCCGCGCCTATCGCTACACGGTTGCCAAGATGCGGATCCGCGAGGACGGCGGACGCGAGTTTAGCTACGACTATTTGGTGAAGGGCACCACGCCCTTCGGGGTCAGCAGTCGCATCCGCCACTACGCCTGCACCGATTATATGTATCTCTTAGACAAGGGCAGTCCCATCGTCTGCGTCAACTGCGGCAATCACTACAGTGCCACCCCCGAGGTGCACAGCGACGAGGATGCCCTGTACGGCTTCGATCATCTGGCACCCGGCGCCCACATCCCCGACCGATGCGGCTACTGCGGCAAGAGCATGATCCGGCGCCCGATGGAGAAGGAAGAGTGACGCAACAGCTCCTACCTCGATGCACCAACTAACCACTCTCACCGATCTCGTAGGGCGGGGGCTTGCTCCCGCCGAATACGATAAATCACAGAAAATAGTATAGATAAAAGAAGAAAATGGACGCCTGCATCAGTCGTCCATTTTTCTTTCTGCTAACCGTTTGATACGGCGGGAGCAAGCCCCCGCCCTACAACAAAGTCACCAAGCCCGACAAGCACTTGTCGGGCTTTTTCAAAAGTTTTCGAGGGGTTTAAGGGGAACTTTTTCAAAAAGTTCCCCTTTATTTCATCAGGTTGAAAATCCCTGCAAATTGCACGTCTACATCGAGGCGGTGAAGAAACCATCTCAGACGCCGAAGTTTTCTTCCCCGCCTCGAGCTCCACCCCATGTTCCTTGGCTGTGGTCTTTTCAAATAGTTCTTGCCCGACAAGCATTTGTCGGGCTTTTTCAGAAGTTTTTGAGGGGTTAAAGGGGAACTTTTTTTCAAAAAGTTCCCCTTTATTTCATTCAATTCAAATACTCTTCCACTTCGCTCTTGATGACGGTAACGCGGGGGCCGTAGATGATCTGCACGCCCTCGCCCTTGCGGATGACGCCCGAGGCGCCGGTGGCGCGCAGGAGACCGTCGTTGACCTTAGCGGGATCGACAACCGTCACTCTCAGACGGGTGGCACAGGCGTCCAGATTGCGGATATTGTCCTTGCCGCCCAAACCGCGGACGATCATCGCGGGCAGCGAATCCCCCTCGTCAGGCGTACCGTCGGAGATCGCTCCGCCGTCCTCACCTGCCTGTGCCGAGGCAACGTCTACGGGGATCGCCTTGGCGGCGGCGTCCTTTTTCTCGTTATAGTCGGCGCGGGTGTAGAGCCTCGTTTCGCTCTCCTCTTCCCTGCCGGGGGTCATATAATTCCGCTTCTTGATGAGGACATAGAACAGGAACCAATATACCGCGAAATACGCCAGTCCCACGACGACCACCCAGACCCAATTGGTCTTGGCGTTACCCTGCAGGATGCCGAACAGCGTCAGGTCGATGAGACCGCCCGAGAAGGTCATGCCCACGCCGACGTTGAACAGGTGCATCAACATATACGCCGCACCCGCGAAAACGCAGTGGATCACGTAGAGGAGGGGTGCTACAAAGAGGAAGGTGAACTCCAGCGGCTCGGTGATGCCGGTGAGCATCGAGGTCACCGCCGCCGACAGCAGAAGACCGCCTGCGATCTTGCGCTTTTCGGGCTTTGCCGCCCAATACATCGCCAGTGCCGCGCCGGGCAGACCGAAGATCATCAGCGGGAACTTGCCGCTCATAAAGCGGGTCGCCGATACGCTGAACACCTGGGTGGAGGGTGACGCCAGCTCTGCGAAGAAGATGTTCTGCGCCCCCGAGACCAGCACGCCGTCGATCATCGCCGAGCCGCCCAGCCCCGTCTGCCAGAAGGGGAGATAGAAGACGTGATGCAGACCGAAGGGGATCAGCGCGCGCTCGATGACGCCGTAGAGGAAGGTGCCGGCATAGCCGCTCTCCAGGACGAAATCGCCCAGCGAGAAGATACCCTTTTGGATCATCGGCCACAAAAAGAACATCCCGACGCCCACCAAAATATACGCCAGCGTGGAGATGATGGGCACGAATCGGACGCCGCCGAAGAAGGAGATGACGCTGGGCAGCTTAATTTTGTAGAAGCGGTTGTGGAGCCACGCCACGCCCAGACCCACGATGATACCGCCGAACACGCCCATCTCCAGCGACCGGATGCCCACCACCGTGGAAACGGTGCCCTCCAGCACGTCTCCCTCGAAGCCGCCGGTCAGACGGAGCAGCGTGGAGATGGTCTGGTGCATCACGAAAAAGGCGATCGCCGCCGACAGGGTGGCAGTGGCTTTTTCGTTTTCCGCCATGCCCAGCGCAACGCCCATGGCGAACAGGATCGGCAGATTGCCGAAGATGATGTTGCCGGTCTCGCTCATAACGGTGAGAACGAAGTGGAGCACCGTCCCCTCACCCAGCAGTTTTTCCAAATGGTACGCCTGGATCATGGCGGGATTGGTGAAGGACGAGCCGATGCCCAGCAGCAGTCCCGCGATGGGGAGCAGTGCTATGGGCAGCATAAAGGATCGCCCTACTCTCTGCAGGACGCCGAACACGCCGCCCCGCTTTTCTTTGGTTTTACTCATATATATTCCACTCTCTTTTCTCTATTTTCGCATCTCGTACCTGAGGATCCGATCCGTACCGCCCCGCACGCTTCCCCTCTCACGGGCAAGACTTGACAAAAGCTCGGGATTGGTAACGATCAGCGGGGTCAGGGTACTGTACCCGCGCTCCCGGATCAGAGCAAGATCCACCCTCACCAGCAGGTCGCCCGTCTGCACGCGATCTCCCTCCTTCACCTTTGGGAAAAATCCCTCCCCCTTCAGCTCCACGGTGTCGATCCCGATGTGAAGAAGCAGTTCCAGCCCGTCGTCGGTGAGGAGGTTGTAAGCGTGGAGAGCATCGGCAACGCCGACCACCGTCCCGTTGCAGGGGCTGACAAACTGCCCGTCCGTGGGATCCAGCGCGACGCCGTCTCCCAGCATTCCCTGTGCAAAGGCGGGATCGGGGAGGGTATCCAGCGGCACGGCCATCCCGTCGGCGGGCGCGATCAGCTCCCGCTTTCGTTTCATGATTGACATACTATCATCCTTTCGTTGTGATCCGTTTGGCATAGTATTTCCCATGACGCAAAAATCATACGAAGACAGCAAAAAATCCCGACGGTCGTCGGGATAAATCAAAAAATGCCTCCCCGATTGGGAAGGCTATATAAACAGCGCACATTTGCTGTTATGGGGTGAGCGATGGGAGTCGAACCCACGACCTCCAGGGCCACAACCTGGCGCTCTAACCAACTGAGCTACGCCCACCATATATAGGAAAGCAAATGCAACGCGATTTATTGAATTGGCGCCCCCGGAGGGACTCGAACCCCCGACCTACTGCTTAGAAGGCAGTTGCTCTATCCAGCTGAGCTACGGAAGCAAATTTTCAGCCAAGGCTGAAAAAATTGGAGCGGGTGATGGGAATCGAACCCACGCAGCCAGCTTGGAAGGCTGGAATTCTACCATTGAACAACACCCGCATTTGGTGCTTTAGTATAATACCATATCTCTGTCCGTTTGTCAATAGTTTTTTTGAAATTTTTCGAAAAAATTTTCACAAAAAAACCGAGAGGCAAAAGCCTCTCGGTTTGACTGTATAAGGGTAGTCGGATCAAGAACCGTTGCGCGCGTTATACGGCAGATGCTGCCTCCAGCTGCTCGATCTCTTCCAAAATGTCTTCCAGACCCTTCTCCCAGGTACCCTGTACGCGGTTAATATTATTGTAACCGTTCTTGGATTTGACCGCGTTTCTCAGCCAGTCGCCCATGCCGTTCATCTCGGCAGAGAACTGCCATACGTATACGAAGTCGGAGTAGATGCTGGCATCCATCAGGTCGATCATTTCTGCGTCGTCACTGCCACGGGAGTATACGATCTTCACGGCAGAATCGAAGTACATAGGACGGACAGACTTACGGGATTCCAGTTCCAGCGCGTCCAGGATCAGAGCTGCGTAGGGGATCTGCTCGGAGTTGTTGTTGATGCCGTACAGCTGTACGCCGTCGTGGATGGAGGAAACGTAGTTAGTCTGATCGGAGGAGAGCTTAGGATTGGGGAGGATACCGTAGTTATCTTCCATTTCCTGCAGATACAGCTCAGCCTGGTTCAGACGGCCGGAAGCAAAAACTGCCTCGTTGGCAACCAGCTTCTTCATTGCGTTGTTGTATTCACCGCCGTAGTTATATACGCCGTCCTTCTGAAGCAGGTTGTAGAACTTGGTCATAAAGTTCTCCAGCTGCTTGTTGCCCTTGACCATGGTCAACTGAATGGTACCGTCTTCGTGACGGTAGCTGTACTGTACGCCGGAGGAGATAGACAGACCGTTGGCGTTATCCCATACGGGCTGAGCGATCGCCAGCATGTCGTCGGTACTGGTGGTATCGGAGCCATCGAGATCATCCCAAATGCCTTCGGTCATTTGGGTCAGCGTATCAAGAGTCCATTCGCCCGAACGTACGATGTCGTAGATATTACCGTACGTTTGACCCAGGTACTCGTTGTACTTGGTATGGTTCACGAAGTAGCAGTAGTAACCGCCGGAGTAACGCAGGCAGAGGTCGCCGGTAACCCAGTAACGGCCGTTACCGATCTGCAGAGCGTCATTATAGCCCTTTGCCCAGTAGGAGGCGTCCAGATTCAGATAGCCCTCTGCTTCGGGGAAGTCGGTAGTCAGCATATTCAGGTCGTAGACAACGCCGTCCAGCGCCAGCTGAACGTCATCGTACTGACGTGCGCCCAAAATATCGTAGTCGGAAGTACCTGCAATCAGCTGGGAGCCGATAGTGGAGCTCAGGTTATTTTCCATATAGTTTACGATCTCGATGGTGCAGTTGTACTTGGTTTCGATCTTGGCGTTACGGGTAAATACCGCCATATCAACGGTGTCCTCACTTTCCTCATCGGGAGGAACGATGGAACGCTGATGGAATGTGTCGCCGGCGTGGGCGTCGGTCTCAGCAATCGCAAACGCGATCACCGCGCCCTCCATATCAACGGTGGGGAGCTGATCCAGGCTGATCTCGCTACTGGGATCGGATGGCGTGGTGGTAGCAGGATCCTGGGTGGACTTCGCACCGGATTCACCTTCTGCGCAGGAAGCGAGCAACAAAGCAGAGCCGGTACACATCGCTGCGGCAAGCAGCAAAGCTGTAAGTTTCTTTCTCATATGTATTATCCTTTCTAAAATAAGATACAGTATTCATGTGCACCGAAGCGGTGCCGACGCCCCCGACGGGGGTCAAGCGATCGGCGTGCCGTCGGGCGTAAACAAGGGAAGTCTTTCCAGATAGATAATGTCATCCCGATCTGCGGCAGAGCCCTCGGCAAGGATCGCCATCCGTCCGCAGACGATGCCGCCCACCGATTCCACCAAGGTTTCCACGGCACGAAGACTCTCGCCGGTGGAGATCACGTCATCCACCACCAGGATCTTTTTGCCCTTCATCAGAGCCGCATCCTCGCCGTCAATGTACAGGTGCTGAACCCGATCGGTGGTAATGGAGCGCACCTCCACGCCGACCACGTCGGTCATGTATAATTTAGTAGCCTTGCGTGCTACCAAATAACGCTGATCTCCTCTCTGCCGTGCCATTTCGTGGGCAAGAGGGATTCCCTTAGCCTCGGCGGTGATCAGATAGTCATATTCGGGCACCTTTTCCAGCAGCCGTTCGGCGCACGCCACGGTCAGCTCCTGATCGCCGAAGATCACGAATCCGGCGATGGAAAGATCGTCGCTAAGGGGGCAAATCGGAAGCCGTCGGGTAAGTCCCGCCACTTGCATCTTGTAATATTTCATAAAACGTCCTCGACATTTGAGAGTATTCTTATTGAATATTATAGCACAAAACTCTCATTTGTCAATAGGCAATTCAAAATTTATGCATTGTTTACAAATTTCACGGATTTTATCATTTCCTCGGAAATTGTCCAAAAAAGCGCCGACGGAAAGCCGATCTGAGTTTTTTACAATAAATCCCGTAGGAAATGTCCGAAATTTCAATTGCAATTATCTCCGATCGGTTGACATCCATCCCGCGATATGCTACAATATTACTACAATCATCGGCAGGGATGCCGACCCCCGAAAGGACGTGTTCTGATGAACAATCTGCTGCTTCGCGGCGGGTGCGCCAAGACGCTTTACCAAGCGGTCAAGGATCTGCCCATCTACGATTATCACTGTCATCTCTCTCCCCGGGAGATCTACGAGGACAAACCCGCCTCCGACCTCACCTCCCTTTGGCTTTCGGGCGACCACTACAAGTGGCGGCTCATGCGCCAGAGCGGCATCGAGGAGAAATATATCACCGGTGACGCTTCTCCGAAGGAAAAGCTCCGTGCCTACGCCGAGGCAATTCAGTACGCCGCAGGCAATCCCCTCTATCTGTGGACGAAGCTGGAGCTTGCCGCCTACTTCGGCATCGAGGAACAGCTGACTCCCGAAAACGCCGACGAGATCTACGACCATGCCGCCAAAGCCATCAAGGAGCGCGCCCTCTCCCCCCGAACGCTCATCGAAATGAGCAACGTGGCGCTGGTGGCTACCACCGACGACCCCGCCGACAGCCTGGAGTGGCACGAGAAGATCGCCGCAGACGAAAGCTTCACCTGCCGCGTGATCCCCTCCTACCGCCCCGACAAGATGCTCCTCTGCCGCGCCGCCGATTATAAAGACTATCTCGCCCGCCTCTCTGCCGCCGCAGGGATCGAGGTCACCGACTACGCCACCCTCCTTGCCGCCGCCGAAGCACGGCTGGACTTTTTCATGGGACACGGCTGTCGCGTCACCGACCTGGGCATCCCCGCCTTCCCCACCTACATCGGCACTCCCGCCGAAGCGGAAGCCGCATTCGCGAAGGTGATCGCAGGAGAGCCCCTCTCCGACCGCGAGTTCGACGCCTTCCTCAGCCGCGCGCTGATCGACCTTGCAGGGCTGTACAAGCAACGCGGATTGCTCTCCCAGCTCCACCTTGCCGTCCAGCGCAACGTGAATCCTACGCTTTACGCTACCGTCGGCGTGGACGCCGGCGGCGACTGCATCGACGATCCCATCCCCGCCGCCGCCCTGTCGCGTCTGCTGGCGGCGATGGAAGAAAACGACGGGCTCCCTGCTACCGTCCTCTACACGCTGAACCCCTCCATGCTGGACGCCATGGTGTCGGTTGCAGGCTCCTTCCGCGGCGTGCAGGTGGGCGCCGCGTGGTGGTTCATGGATCACACGGGCGGTATTCGCCGCGTGATGCAATCGATCGCCGAAATGGGGCAGATCGCTTCCTTCTACGGAATGCTCACCGACTCCCGCTCCTTCCTCTCCTATACCCGCCACGACTACTTCCGCCGCATCCTCTGCACCTTCATCGGTGAGATGGTGGATGCAGGCGAGTTTGCCGAAGAAGCGGCACTTCCTCTTGCAGAGAAGATCTGTTACAAAAATATCCAAAACCGACTCTATCCCGAGGTATAACCATGAATCCCCGAAAACTTCGCCTTGCCATCGTGGGGCTGGGCAACATGGGCTCCGCCCATATGATGAATATATTGAGCGGCAAAGTTCCCAACGTAGAGCTGACTGCGGTCTGCGACGTCCGCCCCGATCGGCTTGCTTTTGCCGAGGAAAAAGCCCCCACCGTCGCCCGCTTTACCGACTTCGACGCACTGCTCTCGTCGGGGCTGTGCGAGGCAATCCTCATCGCAACGCCGCACTATTTCCACCCTCCCATGGCAATCGCCGCCTTTGAAGCGGGACTCCACGTCCTCACCGAAAAGCCCGCAGGCGTGCGGGTTTCGGATGTTCGGCGTATGAACGAAGCCGCCGACCGATCCGGACGGGTGTTCGGCATCATGTTCAATCAGCGCACCGGCGAGCTGTTTCAAAAAGCCCGTGCGATGGTGCAGAACGGCACGCTGGGCAATCCCCGACGGCTGACCTGGATCATCACCAACTGGTACCGCACCGACGCTTACTACAAGAGCGGTGACTGGCGGGGCTCCTATTCCGGCGAGGGCGGCGGCGTACTGCTCAATCAAGCCCCCCACAATCTGGATCTGCTGCAATGGATCTTCGGTATGCCGATCTCCCTCACCGCCGCCTGCACCGCAGGCAAATACCACGCCGTTGAGGTGGAGGACGAAGCGATCCTGACTATGGAATACGAAAACGGCGCGACGGCACAGTTCATCACCACCACCGGCGAATATCCCGGCACCAACCGTCTGGAGATCGTGGGTGATCGGGGCAAGATCGTGCTGGAGGGCGGCGTGCTCCGCCACTTCGACAACGGCTTCTCGGTAGACGAGCATATCAAGACCGCCGACACCGCCTCCTGCGGCGTCAAGCCAACCGTCACCGAGTACACCGCCTCCGCGCCCGAGCGCGCTCACGCGGGCGTGCTGGAGGACTTTGCCGAGGCGATCCTCACCGGTACGCCTCTCGTTGCCGACGGCAGAGAGGGCATCGCCATGCTGACCCTGGCTAACGCCGCCTATCTCTCCTCCTGGGAGGGGCGGAAGGTATCGCTTCCCCTGTCGGACGCAGACGCTGCCCGCTTTGACGCGCTCCTTGCCGAGCGTGCCGCCGCTTCCGAGACCAACGCCGCCGCATCGGCATCCTCCCCCACCGGCGAGATCAGCCCCCGCTGGCAGATCAAATGGGATTGACCGTAACCAAAAAAGACCCGCTGTTGCGGGTCTTCTTTGGTTGTCAATGCTTTCGCACGATCGGTGCCACGCACGCCTCCAGCGAAGCGTAATAGATCTCCATCGCTTCATCAAAGGCGGCAGCCAATCTGGTCTCCCCGGTCAGTAGCCACGCCGTGTGATACGCCGCAGCTGCCGCCAGACCGTCGGGGAGAGGAAACTCTCCCTCCCCCACCAGGGGATACGCAGGCGTCGGCAGAGCCGCCCCCGCCAGCAGTCCCTTGGGATAAAGCAGGCGCACGGTGGTCTCCAGCAGGATGCGAAGCCGCTCCTTGATCCGAGGATCGTCTACCGCCACCGTCACAACGGTGGTGGATGCCGCCGTACCCGTCGCACCGTCGATGGAGGAGGTCACGCTTACCAGCGAAAGCTGGTCGATGGTGTTATCCCCTTCCACGGTGCCCGAGTCGGAGGAATCCGCAGACGAAGAGGAGGACGAGCTGCTCGTCTGAACGGCGGGAGTCAAAAGCGCCTCCGCCATCCGCAAGATCTCAGCGTTTTTCACAACACTCGCCTACTCTCTGTTATACGGACAGATTCAGAACTACCATCTCGTTGGGGTAAACCAGCTCCGCGCCGTACAGATGCAGACCCTTGACCGCGTCGGCGAAACGCTTTTCGGGGCGGAACGCTTCCACGCTCTTCAGCTGCTCGGCAAAGGCGACCGCACGCTTGGTACGAGCCATGCAATGATAGACGCCGGAGTCTTCCGCAATGTTATTGGATACGTAAACGTCAAATCCCACGAAGCTGCCCAGGTAGCCGTTATTCAGAGCCGAAGTGTTGTCGGTGCCGGTCAGGATCTTGGCCTTGAGGATCTGCGCCGCAACAGTGGGAGATACCTCCAGAACCACCTCCGTGTTGCTGTTGACGTTGTTCTTCATCAGGATCTCTCTTGCCTCGATCACCAGATCCACAACGGTGTCAGCGTCAAGACCGGACAAAGAGATCGTATTTTCCTTGGGGCACTGAGCGTAGAGGGAGTAGATGTATTTATCTGCCTCCTCCGCCAGCGCACACGCCGCTTCCTTCATGGCGGCCTTCATCAGATCGGGCTTTGCCTGTACGCGATCCACGTCGTCGATCTGGAAGCAGAATGCCTTGGCACGGTCGATGTTCAGAGTCACGGAGGTGCCCTCTGCCAGTGCCTCGGGCGCATTCATATCGGTATCGGCGGTGTAGTCAAACACGCTGATGGGGCCAATGGAATTGATCACCACGGAATCGCCCAGATTGCGGATCTCACCCTCAAAGGAACGGTTGCAGTTCATCACCGCCACGTACTCTCTGTCAAGGGACTGGAGCAGAGTTTCGCTCCAAACGGTAGGAATAAAGTTTTTAGTTGCCATAATATAAAATCTCCTTTTCTAACTATAGATTGGTTTTTCTGCTCACCATTTGGTAACGCCTCGTCTGAGGCTGGCAAGCAGGGTGTGATAGCGGTTTTTGACTTCCTTAGAGGTCATTTCCCGCATCTCATCGATGGAATAAAGTCTCTCGCCCAAAGCACCCGCAGGGACGCCCGGAGACTCTGCCGTCGCCCGCCGACAGGCTGCCTTCGCAGTCTTTTTTGCCTGCTCCCTCCGCTGGAGGTACAGGCAATAGGCGGCGGCAACGGGAATCTCCTTCAGGCGGGCAGCCTCCTTCACCGCGTCGGGAACCGATTCCCAGGTCACGTCGGGATAGGCTTCGCAAAACGCCGTCCGCTGGTCGGCGGGAATTTCACGGGTCTGCTCATCCATTGGCGTCCCCTCCTTCGTCCGACCCGACAAGCTCGCCGCGGGCACGGGCGAGGAGCTTGTCCTTGTCGGTGAGGATTCCCTCGGGCAGACGCTCCAGATACTCGGCAAAGGTGATGTGTCCCGCATCCAGCAGACTCTGCAGGGTGGAGAGCAGCATCGACTGGGAGAACCGTCTGCTGGCGCCGCCGTCCACCCGGACGCTGACCGAATCTGCGGGCAGCACCGACAGATCCAGACAGACCGCCCCCTCCCCGTCCGCATAACTGCGGATCGAGGGGAAATACTCCCGCATCATTTCCAGCCAGATCAGCGCCAGCTCCTCCATGCAGGCGTTAATGTTCGCTCGCACCTGATCCAGCGGCACCTCTGCCATCTCGCGCAAGGCAATGATGGCGGAGGTATTGTTGGGATCCGCTTCACCCAGCACGATCTCGGTGGCACCGGTCAGCTCCTTGGTGTTCTCGATCACCGAATCGATCAGCTCGCGGTAGCCGTCCTGCATCTCGCCCACGCCCAGCGTGGTTGCCACGTTAGACACGTCGCCGCCCGACAGCACGCCGATCGCCTCGCCCACCTCGTTGGTCCACTCGGGGATCAGCCGCTTGTCGTAGATGACCTTGGAGAACGCCGTGTCCACCATGTGCTTCATCACCATGGCGTACGCCTTGTTGACGTACTTCTGATTCTGGATCAGCTCGGTAATGGGCGAAGAGCCGTGAAAGCTGTTCTTCACCACGTCCCAATGGAACATGGCGATGGGGTAACGGCGCATTCCGGTGCGCACCGTGCGGATCACCACCTCGCGGGTGCACTTTTCCCAGCAGACGAAGCCGCCCTCGTCGCGCCAGAAGCGGATCAGATAGGTCGCCTTGTCGCCGGTCTCGTAGGAGGCAAAGTCTCCCGCACCGTCGTCGTAATCCCTGTCGGGGCGGATCCTGTCCGCCGAATCGGCGGGCAGACCGGCAGCGGCTGCCTCGCGGCGAAGCATATCTACCGAAGCGCGGCCGGACAGGATCAGCCATTCCTGGTGCTGAATATCGTCGGAGTTCATATCCGCTGCAAACAAATTCACGCTGTCCAGCGTAGTGGTTCGGATGTCTCCGGCAAAGTCTCCCGCACCGGGGAGGGTGGGATCAAAACAACAGTAGAAGATACCGTCTCCCGACAGGATCGCGTCGTAGAGCGCACGGCGCAGGACGGTGTCCATTCCGCTCTGCTTCCATCGGCAGGCGGTGACGCGATTGAGCGTCTCCAGCGTCTCTTCCCTTTTGCGGGTCGCGTCGCTGGGATCGGCGTAGGGGATGCCCGTATCGTCGTAGCGGACGGTCAGCTTGTAGCTGAGCACCGCGCTGATCAGATAGGATCCGATCCGCTTGATGAGATTGAAGACGGGAGTGGGCAGACCGCCCGCATCCACGCCCTTCCATTGATCGCCGCGGTAGAACCGTTCGTTCTCATCCACGCGGCGGTAGAGACCGACGGTTCGCTTATACGCCCGCCCCTCCTCGTACTGCTTCCAGGCAGTGGTCAATTTTTGATGTTTCATACCAAATTCCTTTCATTTCAGTGAATTTCGGGGAGGGCGCGCCGTCCCCGACTAATGTCTCAGCAGCTTCAGAAAGCTGTCGGCGGTAGATGACGGACGTTGCCGTCTGCGGCGCATCCTGCAAAGCCACAGCCCGACGGCAAGTCCGACCGCCAGCCCCACCGCGCCGCTGACGGCGGCAGATAGAACGATCTCGGTCACGGTGACCCTCCTCTCATCGGTTTTTACAGCCAAGGAAAACCGGAGAGGATCAGTACCTCCAGATCCCGCCGTGGGGATCGCGGGTGCGATCCACGCGACCGTCGCCCACGGGAACCGCCATCAGAGCGTAGCGCAGTGCTTCGGGAAAGTGTGTGACTGCGTGAGGCTCCGAGGAGGCGTCCTCGGGGTGGTGCCTGTCGTGAAGCAGTGCGGGCAGATTGCGGATCAGCTCGGTGCAGGTGGAGAAGATTTGGAGCCGCGGCTTCTGCTCCGCCTCTCCGCCCAGATACTCCCGCAGATTGCGCCAGCCCATCACCCGACGGTCGTCCGCCTTGATCAGCATGGGGAAGCCCGCCACGCCGCTCATCACCGTCACGCCGGCAAGTCCCGTGTCCTGACGGCGGTTCCACAGATCGGGCGAGGCGGCGAAATAGTCCGCCTCATCCGCACCGCACCCCGCCTCTGCCACCGCTTTAGCGGCGGCGGTCAGGGTCAGCCCCGACCTGCCGAACTCCCGATAGACGTAGATAGTCCCGGTCTGCGGATCTTCTGCCGCCCACAGTGCCGCCAGCATATCGAAGCCGTAATCGAGCCCGCCGAACCGTCGCCAGTTCTTCGGAATTTCAAAGGGCTCGCAGACGTGTCGCGTGCGGGAAAATTCGGGGAAGAACTGTCCCTCGAACACGTCCCAGCTCCCATCCAGCCACGCTCTGCGGAGCGTGTCGGGCAGGGACTGCAAGCCTGCAACGTAACCGGGATCCTTTTCCAAAAGCACTCGATTGTCGTACACCCCCGCAGGGATGAAGGCGTAGTCGGCGGGATCCTCTCCCACATGGTAGAGCCGATCGACGAATAAACGCTTCACCCAGGCATGACCCACCCCGCCGGGATTGCAGGTGAGGTAGATCCGTTTTGGAAAGCTGTTTGCGCCTCTCAGACAGGCTTTGAAGGTGGAAAACTGAAACTCGGTCAGTTGGGTGGCTTCGTCCAGCGCGATGACGTCGTACTCCTGCCCCTGATAGCGGAGCACGTCCCGCTCGTTGTCGCAGTAGCCCAACACGATGCGACTGCCGCCGGGGAAGGTGAAGGTGTGGGTGGACTCCTTGTAGACCACCGCGTCGCCCAGCTGGGAGAGGAGCGGAAAGAGGTGGTTCTCCCTCAGCTCGGGCAGGGAGCGGCGGACCAAGATGCAGGTGATGCCGGGGTAGCGAAAGCAGAGCAGGATCAGTTTTCTCCGCAATGCCCAGGACTTCCCTCCCCCGCGTGCACCGCCGTAAGCGGTGTAACGGGCACGGGAGGCGAAGAACTGCGCCTGCTTTTCGGAGGGCTTTCCCTCAAGGCGCACCACCACCTCACGGGGCTTTTTCTTAGAGCGCGTCGCCATCGTCGTGGCAGGTGATCAGGCGGACGGTATCGCCCATCGCCTCGTCGTCCGCCTCGCCCACCGAGCGGTTGAACTCTGCCAGGAAGGACATATTCGCCGCCGAGTTGGACATCTTGGTATTCAGCGCTTCGTCTAAGAAGGTGGACTGGGCGATGTCGTACATCAGCGGGTAGACGCTCTTCAGCTTGGCAAAGCCCTCGCGGGAGATCTCGCAGAAGCGGCAGAAGCCTGCGGCGTTGGGCAGACGGCGGGACTTTTCGTCCTCCCCCGGCTTGTTGCAATGCTTGATGTAGCTTTTGAGTTTGCGGCGGAAGACCGCCTCGGTTTCGAAAACGGCGTTTTCGGTGTGAATGGATTCCATTTGGATCCTCTCCTTTCATTTTTCATCAGTTTTGGGGATTTCCCTTGGCTGTGCGCTGAGTATAACACAGCCGAACCGTATGAAACAGTTGCAATTTGTTGCAACTTTCGAACTTTTGTTCGTTTTTGAAAAAGATTTCCCTCCATCTACCGCAATAACCCTGTAGGGAACGGTCTTGACCGTTCCGTTCTACCGCATTTGTGTAAAAATCTGCAATAACATTGCAATAGAGACATTCTGTTGCTCCCGCAAGCGGAACGGTCAAGACCGTTCCGTTCTGCCGCATTTGTAAAAAAATCCGCAATAACATTGCAATAGAAACATTCTGTTGCTCCCGCAAGCGGAACGGTCAAGACCGTTCCCTACATAAAAAATTTACATTTTCCCTGCCCCAAAACATTAAAAAAATCCTAACCAAGCATTGACAAATCGCTGAAATTCTGCTATACTGAAAGCAGAAATCATCTGACCGCGTTGGGAAACGTCACCGATCAGAGCAAAAGCGCAGAGTGCGAAACGGTAGGTACGCCCAACCCGTCGGCAGCTCTGCGCTTTTTGCGTGGAAAAAGAGAAAATTTGTAAACAAATTGTGAATTTGCACAAAATGTTGTAAGATTTTCGTGCTCTAATTTGTTATATATAGTAGATAACACGATGGAGGTGAGTCCGATGGGCGAGAGTGAAGTATCAGAATGCAACGAACAAATTTTAATGATTAAAAATGGAGGAAATTATGTTACACAAGAAAAAAATAACCATCAAATTGATCGCGAGCCTGTTGTGCTTGCTCCTGATCCTGCCCACAACATCCGTGACGGCATTGGAGATCGTACCGGAAACAACCATCCCTGACGACGAGACTGCAATCTTGTCAGAAGTATTGGATGTGTATTTTGAAAGCAGGACGTTCAATAGTTCTATTGACATTATTGAAGCCATTGCGGATATTACCAACCCCGGTATGCCGGAAGATGAAGCCAAGAGAATGCAAGCGTGGCAATCTGCCGGAATACTGGGCATCACCAACAGTTACACAATCAGTTCTTTTCATATGGGAGATGAAATCGGTGATGTAACGGTAACCGAGATTGTAAACTATTTGTATATAGATCGCACGGTTACAGAATCCGTTACGCATTACTTAGAATATCTGTGCAATAAGGAAACCGATAGCGTTCACATCCTGATGGATAGTTATACAGAGCAAGAAATCAATTTCACATCTCGTTCATATTTACCCGAATATACAATGGTGGTTTATAATACCAATACTACCTATGGAAACGCTACTGCAACTAATAATCATGTAAACACGGGGAATTTTGCATATGACGTTACCCAAATTGCTTTGACACAAATAGGATACGTGGAGAAGAATGATGCTAGTGATTTAGATAGTAAAGTAGGAGAAACTGCTGGTGACGGAAACTGGACTAAGTATAATCGTGACATTGGATATAATGGTAAAGCAATGTGGTGCGCATCGTTCATAGCTTGGTGTGCGCAGGAAGCTGAGCTTTGCATAGGAAAGGATAATACCTCCCAAACCCCAGCTAATTATGATGGTACTATAATTCCTAATGAAAAATCAGTTTCTGATATGGCAAATTACTACAAAAATGATAATGAAGATTTAAATCGTTTTTACACCAGCTCTTCATATACACCCCAAATTGGCGATATATTCTATATGCAAGGAGATGGAGACTCTCATGTAGGTCTTGTGGTAGAGGTAACATCATCTCAAGTTAGAGTCGTTCATGGGAATTCTTCAAATCAAGTCAAATATTCTACATATGCTATAAGTGGTTCAAGTATCACCGGGTATGCCTCCCCGAACTATGATCAATATGCAACCGCGGATGCCTCTCACGACTATAATCATGATAATACCCACGACCACGATGCATCTCTTGTCCACACTTGCTACCGTTGTGATAAAGTTACAACCGCCACATGGGTCGGCAATCACCCAACTACCACAGACCACACCTGTTCTGCGTGCGGTTACGTTCAGAGCGGAAGTTTTACAGAGAATATCGAATATGCTCACAATGCTTCTTCTCATTGGCTGACTTGCACCGTATGCAATGCCACTTGGAACAACGGAGCACATTTTTGGATACCCATCAATAACGGCAATGACGGATACAATTGTCGAACTTGCGGACGATACACCTTCGCAATCACGATCAATAAATTGTTGCCATTGATTCAATCAAAAGAATAAAGAAAGGACAACCACTATGAAAACCATCTACAAACTTTCCCTCACCGCCCTTCTTGCAACCGGATTGCTTGTCCTCTCCGCCTGCACCACTGAGAGCGAGTCCACACCCACCACCGCGGGCACTACCACTGCACCCACTCCGTCGGGAACGACTGTGGCAACTACTTCGCCTGACGATCCCGACGTCACGACCACGCCCCAAGTGACGACCGAATCCGCTCCCGCAACCAACGAGCCCACCACCACCGAAGCGCCACCCGACACCGATTCCGCGCCTGTGACCACTCAACTTGACCTTCGCAATTACAGCGGCGACGAGATCGTCGATCTGATCAAGGCAGACGGTTGTCCCGAAGATAAGCTGATCTACGGCTTTGACACGGAAGTAGATGCCGACGAGCTTGCCAAAATTGAGGAATTTTTGGTACACTCGGATGCAAACTGGGTCTTTTCCTCAATGGTAAATGGATGTACTTTCTATGATGCAACTGAGGTTGATCCCTATGTTATTCTGTATAATTCCTCTCCTTACAGTGATATAACCACGGAGGAATTCGAAGCGTACTGTCGATACCGCAATATCGACCCGTCGGATGAAAGCGTGTTCGTGGCGCTTGAAATGCGACTGACAACCGATGAATTTTCAGAGTACCTGATGAAGTACCTCGGTATTGAATTCACGGATGAAATGCAAGCTAAACTGACAAGCCCGAAATTCAACGGTGAATCGGAACTTGCTTCCGTTACCTATTTGGCGGAATTTGATGCATACTATATGGGCGCGACCGATTTTATTGGGAGTCCTCCTCAATCTGTTCCGAAAGCATTCAAAAATGCGGACGGCGATATTTTGGTGATCGCATCCGGCGTATCAGAAACAGACCTTGACAAGTATCCTCCCACTTGGGCAATCATCCTTACTCCAAACGGTGACAGCTACCGCTTCATAATGTCGGTAGTTCTCTAGTAAAGTCAATCCTCCCCTTTCTCCCGTGGAAAGGGGAGATTTTTTGTTGCGATCCGCGAAAACTTTATCCCTCATTTTTCCGCAAATTGATTGACAAATCCGGATTAGTATGGTACAATAAGCTGATTCAAAATTTCTGCGAAGGAGGACATCCCATGAGCTATACGCCCCTTGCCGACGCCCTGCGTCCCACCTCCTTCGAGGACATGGTGGGGCAGACCCATCTCTTCGGCAAAAACGGCACCGTCCGCCGCATGGTGGAGCAGGGCTACCTGCCCAACATGGTCTTCTTCGGCCCTCCCGGCACGGGTAAAACCACCGCCGCGGGCATCCTCGCCGAGGGCAGCGGCAAGACCATCCGCCGCCTCAATGCCACTACCGACTCCCTTGCCGACGTGAAGGCGGTCTGCTCCGAGACCGCGACCCTGTTCGGCTCGGGCGGCATTCTGCTGTATCTGGACGAGATCCAGTATTTCAACAAAAAGCAGCAGCAATCCCTCCTCTCCTATCTGGAAGACGGACGGATCACGCTGATCGCCTCCACCACCGAAAATCCCTACCTCTACGTCTATAACGCCATCCTCTCCCGCTCGGCGGTCTACGAGTTCAAGGCAGTCTCCGCCAAGGAGCTGCTTCCCGCGCTGGAGCGAGGGCTGGCATATCTGAACAAGGTGCAGGTCGGCGATAAAAAAGCCTCCCCCGACGCGCTCCTTGCCATTGCATCGGCGGCATCGGGCGACGTACGCCGCGCCTTGAACCTCCTGGAAAACGCATACTTTGCCTCCGACGGCGACCTGACCCCCGACTCTCTGAAGGAGCTGGGACAGGTGACAGGCGGCAATTTCGATAAGGACGGCACCGTCCACTACGATCTCTTATCGGCTCTGCAAAAGTCGATCCGCGGCAGTGATCCCGACGCGGCGATCTTCTACCTCGCCCGCCTGCTGACCGGAGGCGATCTGATCGGCGCCTGCCGACGGCTGTCGGTGATCGCCTCCGAGGACATCGGGCTTGCCTACCCTCAAGCCGCCGCCATCACCGAGGCGTGCGTGTCCGCCGCCTTCCGCGTAGGACTGCCTGAGGCTTCGCTCCCCCTCTCCCACGCCGTGGTGATGCTGGCAACCGCGCCCAAATCCAACGCCGCCCACATCGCTTACGAAAAAGCCGCCGCCGACATCGCGAAAGGCTTGGGACAGAACCTCCCCGCCCACCTGCGCCAGACTACGCAATTCGACGGCTACCAATACCCTCACGACTTCCCCAATCATTACGTGGAACAGCAATATCTCCCCGACGACCTGAAAAACGTCCGCTACTACACCCCCGGCGAAAACAAGACCGAACAAGCCGCCGCCGCGTACTGGAAGAATATTAAGGAAAAAAATAAATAAAATGCCTCCGGCGGCCAAAGAAACTTTTTGTAAAAAGTTTCTTTGGAATCTTCAAAAACTTTTATAGAAGCCCGACAAATGCTTGTCGGGCGGAACAAACAGTTTATATATAAGTTTTCGTCCACCTTTTTCAAAAGGTGGTAGGGTGGAGGGGCAACGCCCTTCCTCGCGCTCCGCAGAGCGCGAAACTCCCCTTCCGGCGCTTTTCTTTTTGCCAAGCTTTTTCTTTTGGCGTCGCATTTGCGACGCCAAAAGAAAAAGCGGAACGAACGATCCGCACCAGCCGTATCTCCGTGCAGACCGTTTGAAACGGGAGGAGCAAGCCCCTCCCCTACCGGGTTGTACAAACCACCCCCCGAAATACCGCACCGACGTGCGCCGTCGTGCAAATCTATTCCCCGAAAGGAGAATCCCCATGAAACAAAGATGGACAAAAGAACAGGCTTGGGAATGGTGGAACACCCGCCCATGGCTGGTAGGCTGTAACTACGTTCCCTCTCAGACCCCCGTCCTCTCCCTGTGGAAGGAGGACACACTGGAGGAGATCCTTCCCTCGGTTCGCGCCGAGCTGGCGCTGGCACAGTCGATCGGCTTCAACACCGTCCGGATGTGGTTCCCCTTCAACAACTGGTACCACGAGCGCGAGATCTGCCTGGATCGTATCGACCGCGTACTGGGCATCATCGCCGAATACGGCATCTCGGTCATGCCCGTGGTGGGCAACGACTGCGTCTCCTTCGGCAGACCCGAGAAGATCGAGATCGCTAAGCCCGCCCCCGGTCACGGTCATTACGACAAGGGCTACCACGGCGGTCATAAGAACAGCCCTCACATCGTTCCGCCCAAGGACGCCAAGGGCTGGATCCTTTGGGACGAGGAGGAATACCGCCCCGTCTGTGAGCAGTATCTCCGCGACCTTTTCACCCGATTCGGCAAGGACGAGCGCATCGTGATGTGGGATCTATGGAACGAACCGGGCAACAGCAAGCGTGACGGCATGAGCATCCCCTATCTCAAACGCGCCTTCGAGATCGCCCGCCAGTGCGATCCCATTCAGCCCCTGACCGCAGGCGTGTGGAGCTATCCCGACAACTACGGCGTCGATCCCGACGTGGACGTTTCACCCATTCAGCGGGTGGCGCTGGATCTGTCCGACATCGTATCCTTCCATGATTACGAGCCCTTCTGGAAGGTCAAAAACATCGTGAAGAAGCTGGAGGAGGAAGGTCGCCCCATGGCGAACACCGAATGGCTCCATCGCATTTGGGACAACAATCTGATCGATCAGCTGCCCCTCTATCACGAAAAGAAGATCGCCAGCTACAGCTGGGGCTTGGTGGCTGGATTTTCCCAGCATTATCTGCCCTGGGAATGGCTGAAGGCCGCCCGTCCCGATCTGGATTACAGCAAGTGGCAGCACGACCTCTTCCACGAAGATCACACACCATACGATCCCGAGGAGATCGAGCTGATCCGGCAATTGACCGGTAAGCAGTAGTCCGTTTGTCAGTGCAGACCGTTACCCATTTTCACCGTAGGGCAGGGGCGGTAGTTGCGCAACGCGCAACTACGGCTCCCGCCGCATCGTACAATTATCGCCAATCGTTGCCTTAGCGCAGACCGTTCGAACGGAATGGGACGCTCCGCTATTCCGTCGCTACGCTCCTTACAAGACCGTTCCCTACAGGGTTGGTGCGAACGCTTCCCGCCCACCGTTACCTTGGTGCAAACCGCACGGACGGGAGGAGCAAGCCCCTCCCCTACCGGCGCGGTGCGAACAACGTCTGCTAACCAAGCCTTCCCCTTTAGGGGAAGGTGTAATGCAGACGCTTCGCTT
>JAFTOC010000040.1 GCA_017451585.1 Clostridia bacterium | reverse complement strand
GATAGGTCAGGGGTGTAAGGTGAGTAATCATCTGAGCTGACTGATACTAATTGACCGAGGGCTTGAACCTCCTACAGGTTCAGGTTCGCAACACATTGCCTGTGAGTTTTCATTTATTCGGTTCTCTGTGATCTTTTTGGAAAAACCAAGTCGAAAGACTTGGTTTTTTTGTTGTTTTAACATTTGCAACTATTAGTTGATTTCAAGTTGAATTACTGTTGCTTGACTGATCTGTACAAATACGATATAATGTATTTGCGCAAGCAAATTTGTGATTTAAGGGAGGAAGTTATGACTTTTAGTGAAACCTTCAAACATTATCGACAGCAATGTGGATATACGCAAGAACAAATTGCCCGTATTTTGATGGTGACTCCTCAAGCGGTTTCGAAATGGGAGACCGGCATCGGAACGCCGGACATTTCTATGTTGGTGCCGATCGCAGAATTATTCGATATATCAACCGATGATCTGTTGGGCAGACGCGGAGAAAGTCGTGTTGAATTGCAGACTGCAATAGTCGAAATTAACAATAATACCGAAGATTCATATGAAAATAAATATCAGCAGCTTCAGTTATTGCTGCGACGCAATCCCAATAATCCGGCGATTATGCAGCGAATGATTAGTTTTTCTGCAGAGTGGCTGATACGCGATAAGAACCGACTGACGCATGAGAAGAAGGATGAGATTGTTGCTAACGCTAAAGAGTATGCGGACCGGCTAAGTGAAAAGTTTGCTGATCACGGATATTATTCATCTTCGCACGGTATGCTTAGTGACGTGTATAGTGCGATTGATGATTTCGGTCGAGCAGAGCATGAGATCGGTTATCTTTCCTCATCCAGGTATACGAAGCCGCGCTTGCACGGTAATCTTGCTCTTCGAAATAAACTATTCCAAGAGGCGCGCTTATCTTATCAAGAATCCATATCGGATAGTCTTGTGTGGATGTTTTGGGATATCGAGCGACTTGCACAGTGCTATCGCAGGGATGATTCTGTCACTAGAAAGCGTATTCTGAAATTAGAATATGATTTGATTCGCTTGCTGTACGGTGATGACAAGTTTACTTTTCCATTGCATTCTTACTATAATACCGTTACAATCAGACTTGCAGAAGTAGCAGTGATTGACGGAGATCACGAGCGGGCGTTTGACTATTTATATGAGCATTTGGACGTTACCATTGCGTCTGGCGAAGGGCAGGGAGAGAAATGCGAAACGGGCTGTATTTTGTTTCCTGATGTGTTTCCTCCCTATCATAATACTGATCGAACCAGGAAAACATCTAAAGAATCTATGCTTGCCCGTCTGAGTTGGCGGACTTTTGATCCGATTCGCGAGGACGAACGGTTTCAAAATATAGTACGCACAGTTGAGAGTTGGACATAATCATACTATAAGTAATTTTGGGGAAAAACCAAGTCGAAAGACTGGATTTTTTGTTGTTTCAACGCCCTGTTGAGTTTCCTAAATCACAAGGTTATTGCAATTTCTTTTGTAGAGATATATAATATAGTTGTCAGCTGATAAAACAATTTTGGAGGATCAATTATGGATCTGAATGTGGGATGTACAATCAAGAAATTGCGCCTTACTAAGGGCGTAACACAGGAGGAACTCGCTGAATATATAGGTGTTTCCTTTCAAGCAGTTAGCAAATGGGAGACTGGAACAACTATGCCTGACATTGCACTTTTGCCGAAACTGGCGGTATTTTTCGGTGTCAGAATCGACGATTTGTTTTCAGTTAACCTTGATGACGAATTAGATCGGATTGATCATATGCTGGCTCACGAGCAGCTGACTGATCAAAATTTCACTTATGCTAAGCGCACGCTTGATGCGATATTGCGCGAGAACGAGAATGATGTTGGTGCGCTGAAGCGTTATGTAGAGTTATATCTGAAGAAGAACAAGCGAGATTCGCTGTTAGCAGGACACATGCTGGAAAGGGCAATGGAGCTTGCACCACTGGACACGGAGACCTACACGTTGTACCGTCGAGTGCGCGGCGGCGACAAGAACGCAGTGCAGAGTGATAACGATTGGTTCATTCGAGTATGTGAACCGTACGCCAAAAAGTATCCGCAAAACTACAAGCTCCATGAGATGCTAATAGAGGCAATGATTGAAATGCGCTATTACGATAAAGCTGAATCGTTGATCAAATTGATGCAACTTGACGGTGATTTGGTATGTATGCGTGAAATATTTCTTGGCGATATGGTAGCAGCCAAGGGAGACATCGAAACTGCTAAGAGAGTCTGGAATAACATTCCAAGCAATAGCCACAAGGGTCAGTATGAAGCAGGAGAAAGATTCAATCGTATTAACGAATACGATAAGGCAATCGAATGTTACGAAAACTCATTCAGAGTCGCAAGTCCGCCGCGTGATCTATCGGCTGTCTACTCGCTGGCTTTTCTGTATACAAAGCTTGGTCGTAATGCTGAAGCGATTGAAGCATGGGAGAGGATTATTGATGTTCTTGCCATCGATCACAATATCACCGATAGTGAGATTGTAGATTGGGCAAGAAGTGAGATCAAGAAGTTAGAGAAACGTCAGTAGTATTGTATTTATGATTATAGAAAGCAGTTGCAATCAACGTTGCAACTGTTTTTTTAATCTTTCCTATGATTCCCCTTGCATTTTTCTCGCCAATCCAGTATAATATAACCATCCCCCAAAAAGGAGTCCCCTATGATCACCTATGAATCCGAATCCCCCCTCTTTTCCTCCTCCGCGTCGATGATCGTCCCTATGCTGATCTGGCAGCAGGACGGTGATCTTCGCATTGAAGCCTATGAAGGCGTGCGCGAGGTCGCCGAGGAGTTCGAGGGTCGCTTTTCCCGTTACCCCTTTAGCAAAGCTGCCCTCGATTGGCTGGACGAGCAGCTTGCACCCTATTGCAACCGCCACGGCTACTACCGCGAGACGCTGGGCAAATATCGCTGGTATCGCCAGTTTACCTATACGTATGAAGAAAACGACGAGCGGATTCTGCCGTCTACCTTCCGCTGGGAGGGCGAACCGAACCTGTCGGGGCTTCTCCTCGACCTCGACCCCGACTGGCTTACCTACGTTACCGTTGTGGACGGCGTGATCGTTTCTGCCGCCCGTGTCAACGAATACGACCCCGACGAGTCTGCTCCCGAGATCACCGTGGAGACAGCTTTGGAATATCGCGGCAGAGGCTACGGCGTTTCCAACGTCCTCGCTCTTGCCCGCGCTCTTGCCGAGGATGGCGAGCGAGCCCAGTACGTCTGCTCTCGCTACAACCGCGGATCAGCGAAGCTGGCGGAGAAGGCAGGCTTTGCAGAAACGGGCAGATTTTACGCTTATACCTCATATCGGGATTAAAGAATATTGTCTCGTAGGGCGGGGGCTTGCTCCCGCCGCTTACAGTGGTTTTGTATTACCTAAACGCCTCTTTGCAACGGCGGGAGCAAGCCCCCGCCCTACAAATGGATTGTTTGACATCATTTCCCCTATTGAAAGGAACACACTATGGCTTTTGATGCCGGCATGGTTCGTGCCATTACAACCGAACTCAACGATAAACTGGCGGGCGCACGGGTGGAAAAGGTTCACCAGCCCGAGAAGGACGAGTTACTGCTGCTCCTCCACGCAGGGCGGGAAAACCTGCGCCTGACGATCTCCGCGTCGGTGAACAATCCCCGCATCCATCTGACCACCACCGCCAAGGAGAACCCCTCTGCGCCGCCCCTTTTCTGCACGCTCCTGCGGAAGCATCTGACAGGCGCCAAGCTGCTCTCGCTGGAGCAGATCGGATTTGAGCGGGTCATCCGTCTCTCCTTCCAAGCCCGCGACGAGATGGGCTTCCACTACATCGTTCGCCTTTACGCTGAGATCATGGGCAAGTACAGCAACCTGATCCTCACCGACGAGGGCGACAAGGTGCTGGGCGCGGTGAAGCCCGTGGACTTCACCACCAGCCAAAAGCGGCAGGTACTGCCCGGGATGCAGTACGAGCTCCCGCCCGCCCAGGATAAGATCGACCCCACCGCCGAGGTACGGGAAAACTTCCTCGCCCTGCGCGAGAGCGACACCAAGGCGGCGGATAAATTCCTGACCACCCACTATTTGGGACTGTCCACACTCTCTGCAAGAGAGATCGCGCACCGCGCCGCCGATGAATCGGACGAGGCACTCTGGGAGGCGTTTTCCGCCTTTGTAAGCGACGTTTCGGCAGGGCGGGTCACTCCCACTCTTGCGCTGGATGAGGGTGGCAGACCGAAGGAATACGCCTTCTGCGATCTTTTGCAGTACGAGGGTGTCTACACCCTCCGCCATCCCGAGACGGTCAGCGAGGTCATCGAGACCTACTTCCTCTCCCGCGACAATACCGACCGCGTGCATCAGCGCGCCGCCGACCTGTTCCGACTCCTGCAGAATCAGCAGAACCGTCTGGAGAAGAAGATCGCGCTTCAGGAAGGGGAGCTTGCCGAGACCGCCCGCAAGGAGACCTATCAGAAGTATGGCGAGCTGATCACCGTCAACATCTACCGCCTCTCCCGCGGGATGAAGGTGGCGCGGGTGGAGGACTACTACAGCGAGGACTACGAGACCATCGAGATCCCGCTGGACGTGCGTCTCGCTCCTGCGCAGAACGCACAGGCGTATTACAAGAAGTACACCAAGCTCCGCAACGCCGAGGTGGAGCTGCAAAAGCAGATCGCCGGTGCCAAGGAGGAGCTGACCTATATCCTCTCGGTGCTGGACACGCTCTCCCGCGCGTCGGGGCAGACCGAGCTGGACGAGATCCGCGCAGAATTGCAGACCGCAGGTTACGGTTCCCGCATGAAGAAGAGCGCCCCCCGTGGCGGTCATAAAAAAAGTGCGACCAAGCCCATTGAATACACTACGTCCGGCGGCTATCGCCTCCTTTGCGGGCGCAATAACCTGCAAAACGACGAGATTTCCCTGAAGCTCGCTTCTCGCAGTGACTGGTGGTTCCACGTCAAGAACGCGCCCGGCTCCCACGTGGTGATGTTTGCAAACGGAGAAGAACCCTCCGAGCGGGACTTCACCGAGGCGGCAATGGTGGCGGCGTACAACTCCTCGCTGTCCGAAGCAAAGCATATCGCCGTGGACTACACGCAGGTGCGGAATCTGAAAAAGCCTGCCGGCGCAAAGCCCGGTTACGTCATCTACCACACCAACTACAGCGCCTACGTCACCCCCGACAGGGAAGCGGTGGAAGGGATGCGTAAGCCCGAGAAGGGAGCGTAAGATGCGATCCCGTCCGTTTTTAGCGGCACTGGCCGCCGCGATTATACTGAGCCTGCTCAGCGGCTGTCGGGTGGACGTGCGAAATCCCTACGACACTGACTCCGACCGCTCTACAGTGCAAAGCGCACCGATTACTACTACGACGACGGCGGCACCCGCGTCCCCTTCGACTACGCCGTCCTTGCCGTCTACTACCGCGCCTGCCGTACCGTCTGCAACTACCGTACCCGTTACCACCACGGCAGAGACGACCACTATTGCCGCTCCGCCGATCACCGAGCCGATTCAGCCTCCCGAGCCTGCCGATACCGATCTGGTACTGCTCTCCGACTATCTCCCCGAAGCGGCTCTCGATATTCGCTACGCTACCACCAACAACTTCACGGGGCAGGTCATTTATGATGCAGCCGCACCGCGGCTCCGCTACGGAACGGTGAAGAAGCTTCGTACCGTCTGTGAAAAACTTGAGGACGCGGGCTACCGTCTCGTGATCTGGGATGCGTGGAGACCCGCCGAGGCACAATGGAAGCTGTGGAACATCTGTCCCGATCCCACCTACGTGTCAAATCCCAACAACGGCTACTCCTCCCACACCCGCGGCGGAACGGTGGATATTTCGCTGGTGCGTCCGGACGGAACGCCCGTGGAGATGCCCACCGACTTCGACGATTTCTCTAAGGCAGCCGATCTGGATTTCAGCGACGTCTCGGCAGAGGCGGCGAAGAACGCCGAGCTTTTGCAGAGCGTGATGACCGAGTGCGGATTCAAGCCCTACCGTGCCGAGTGGTGGCATTTCACCGATACGACCGCCTACGAGGTGCAGGAGGCTCTGCCCGAATAAATCCGGCGTAATGTAAATTTGTGCGAAATCGGGCAATACTGTAATCATAAACCTACATCAGGAGGTATTTATTTATGATGGATTACTCAAACGACAAAAAGAAGATCGTGCTGATCGGCGCGGGACTGGTGGGAATGTCCTTCGCCTATTCGTTGCTGGGCTCCCATATCTGCGAGGAGCTGGGCATTATCGATATTGACAAAAAGCGCGCCGAGGGGGAGGCAATGGATCTGTCCCACGGTTTGGCTTTTTCGGGCGGCAACATGAAGATCTACGCCGCCGAGTACAGCGACTGCTTTGACGCCGATCTGGCGGTGATCTGTGCGGGCGTTCCCCAAAAGCCGGGCGAGACCCGTATCGATCTGCTCCACAACAACGCCCGTGTTTTCAAGGAGATCGTGGAGCAGGTGATGGCGTCGGGCTTCAACGGCATCTTTCTCGTTGCTACCAACCCCGTGGACGTAATGACCGCGCTGACCCGCGAATTATCGGGACTACCCGCAAACCGCGTTATCGGCTCAGGTACCACGCTGGACACCGCCCGTCTGCGTTTTCTCTTGGGCGAATACTTCGCCGTCGATCCCCGCAACGTCCACGCCTACGTCATGGGCGAGCACGGCGACAGCGAGTTCGTGCCCTGGTCGCAGGCGTATATCTCCACCAAAAACGTTCTCTCCATCTGCGATCAATCGGAGGGGCGCTTCAGCCGCGACGAGCTGGACGGCATCGCCGTGCAGGTTAAAACGGCGGCGTACAAGATCATTGAAGCTAAGCGTGCCACCTATTACGGCATCGGCATGGCACTGCGTCGTGTTGCCCGTGCGATCCTGCAAAACGAAGGAAGCGTGTTGACCGTTTCCGCCTACCTGACCGGCGAGTACGGGCAGAATGACGTGAACGTAGGCGTTCCCTGCGTCATCGGACGCGAGGGCGTGCGCCGCGTGATCGAGCTGGATCTGACGCCCGAGGAGCAGGCAAAGCTGGAAGCGTCTTGTGATTTTCTCCGCGGTGTGCGCGCCGAGCTGAAGCAATAAAATCCCGCATCCCCGACCCTTTTCGGTCGGGGATCGCTTTGCAACGACCGAGTGACCTCCCGCTTTGACGTGAAAATTCCGAATAAAATCGAAAAATACAGTAATTAGCGGAATTTTGTGCGAAAATACAATTGACATCGGCAGGTGCCTGTGATACAATAAGTACAGATCACAGGAAAGGATGATGAGGCGTGCGGGAATATTGGGACGTTTACGACGGCAGCGGAAACGTGATCGAAGGCAGAGTTTCGGTTCGCGGACGCCACGACCTGCGTGACGGAGAGTATCATCTGGTAGTCTACGTTTGGATCATCGGCGACGACGGAAAGATCATTCTGTCCCGCCGCCAAAAAGGCAGAACCTTTGCCGGTGCTTGGGAATGCACGGGCGGATGTGCCCAACGCGGCGAGGATTCGCTGACCGCCGCCCTCCGGGAGGTGCGGGAGGAGCTGGGGATTGAGCTGGATCCCGAAAAGGGAAGCTTCTACACTCGCTACAAGCGCAACTATCCCAAAGGTGCCCGCGCGATCTGCGACGTGTGGGTTTTCTGCCAAAATTTTAGCCTGTCCGATCTTTCGCCTCAAAAAGAAGAGGTTAGCGACGTGCGGATGGTAGAGCGGAAGGAACTGAACGCAATGCTGACGGAGCGGGATTTTTACAAGCGTTATCCCTATCTGCGTCATCTGATGAGAAAATATTTGCCGCAGACTCCGATGCCTTCGGAATCGTCGGATAAGCCCGTGTGACGAAACCGTCACACGGCGTTTTGCTGTCAAACGGACTTTACCGCCGACGGTCTGCATACACTGTAGTAAACAGCGTTGGAGGATACCGTATGGAGCTTGCTTATACTGAAACCCGAAAGATCCTGCGACACGGCAGGGCGTCGTTGGCGTACAGAGCTATTTTGCCGCAAGCAGCAGGGGAGCGTGCGTGGGGAGAGCATTATGTGAAGGCGGCAGGCGCGCTGGAGCGATGGGCGGCAGATACGCTGCTGCCCCGAATGGAGCTGTCTATCGAGCGGGCACCGCGCAGAAGGCGGCTGTATAACGTCTTACCGCAGCTTTCGTTTTTGTGCGACGGTGCCGTCATCGACGAACGTCGGATCTCGGTGACCGTCACCGTCCTGCTGGAGCAGGACGGAAAAGTCACCCGCCGTCAGGATTTTCGCGTGTGGGATACCTTGATGGGAACGCTTTGCCCCATCGAATGGTTTCTTCCTCGCAAAGAGGCAAGACGCTACGAGCGTTGGGCGTTTGCCGTTCGGGACGGTTGGGTGTGGGGACTCCGATCGGGGCGGCGGCAGACTCCCGAGCCGATCAAAATCGGAAAAGTAAAATATCTTCCTTCCTCCTCTTGACAAAGTCCGCAGATTTTTGCTACAATAAGAACGATTGACGCAGACAAATAATCGAGCGCGGTATCGGCGGGACTTGCATAGATCGACGCGGGAATCCATATAGTGTAGCATCACACCGAAAGGATGGTTCCCAAAAATGTTCATTTATTCCGTCAAGGCGTCCAGTATCCGATTTTTCACCGTACTCGTGCTGTCGGTGGCTCTGCTCACCGCGCTGATCGTGCTGGTGCCCACCTACGAACCCCTGAGCGTCTCGGCGTCCGAGACGGTCAATTTCAGCAAGATCAAGACCAACGAGGATCGGATCAGCTTCCTTGCCCAGTTCGGTTGGACGGTCTCCGAACAGCCGTTGGAGGAGGTCGCCGTCACCATTCCCGACGAGTTTGACGCCGTCTTCATGGAGTACAACAACCTCCAGAAGGAGCTGGGGTTGGATCTCTCCCGCTACAAGCGCCGTGACGTGGTACGCTACACCTATCAGGTCACCAATTACCCGGGCTACGACGGGACGGTCTACGCCAGCGTGCTGATCTACAAAAATAAAGTCATCGGCGGCGACATTTGCTCTGCCGACGTCAACGGCTTCGTTACCTCGCTGAAGGGAGAGGGCGTAGCCTCACAGCAGTAACAGAAAGGATGCCCTGCGGGGCGAAAATTATGGAACTTACATACGTTGCAACCTGTCTCTTCGGTCTGGAAAAACTCTTGGGCGAGGAGATTGACGCTCTCGGCTATCGCCGCATAGACACCATGGACGGCAGAGTCACCTTTACGGGAGACGCTGCCGCCATCGTGCGTACCAATATCGGACTCCGTTTTGCCGAGCGGGTGTATATCAGTCTTGGCTCCTTCCGCGCCGAGACCTTTGAGCAGTTATTTGAAGGCACCCGCGCGCTCCCTTGGGAAAACTGGATCGGCGCCCGTGACGCTTTTCCCGTCAAGGGACACGCTATCAAAAGCAAGCTGTTCAGTCTCCCCGACTGCCAATCTATCGTGAAAAAAGCGGTGGTGGAGCGGCTGAAATCGGTCTATCGGCTGGGCTGGTTTGAGGAGAGCAGCGTGCTGTATCAGATCGAATTTTTCATCTTCAAGGACGTTGCCACTCTGATGATCGATACCAGCGGCACGCCGCTTCATAAGCGGGGCTACCGTACCGAGGCAAACGGCGCGCCTCTCCGCGAGACCCTCGCCGCCGCTCTTGCCGCCATCGCCCGCCCCCGCGAGGACGTGCTTTTCTGGGATCCTATGTGCGGAAGCGGCACCATCGCCATCGAGGCGGCGATGCAGATGGCAAACATCGCTCCCGGACTTCACCGTCCCTTTGCGGCGGAGAAGTTTCCGCAGATCGCGCCTGCCCTCTGGCGGGACGCCCGCGCAGAGGCAGAAGCCGCCATCCGCGCCGATTCTGCCTTCGAAGCCTACGCCTCCGACATCGACCCCGCCGCCGTGCAGTTGACCAAGGACAACTGCCGCCGTGCAGGCGTCACCAAATGGGTCAAAGCCTTCGAGCGGGACGCCCGTCAGATCAAAACGGGCGGCAGACGGGGAACGGTGGTCTGCAATCCGCCCTACGGTGAGCGGCTGATGACCATGCAGGAGGCTGAGACTCTCTACCGCGAGATGGGGCGGCACTTCGCTACCCTCGATGCGTGGCAGATCTACGTCCTCACCTCACACGAGGGCTTCGAACGCCTCTACGGCAGACGGGCGGACAAGGTGCGCAAGCTGTATAACGGCATGATCCCCTGTAGCTACTATCAATTCTTCAAGCCCAAGGACGACCGCGGCGGAAAGTCCTTCGGCGACCGTCCGAATCGCAGTTTTGACGGCAGGAACGGACATTCGGACAAGCAAGGCAAGCCTTTCGGTGGAAAAAAGCAATGGGAAAAGAAGTAAAGACCAACGCCATGCGGATGCTGGATCAGAAAAAGATCCCCTACCGCGTAAACCTGTACGAGTGCGACGAGTTTGTGGACGGCATCACCGTGGCGGATCTGCTGGGACAGCCCTACGAATCCTCCTTCAAAACGCTGGTGACGGTAGGGAAGAGCGGTGGACATTACGTCTTCGTTGTCCCCATCGCCGAAGAACTGGATTTCAAGAAATGCGCCCGTGCCGTGGGCGAAAAGGCGGTGGAGATGATCCATCTGAAGGATCTGACACCCCTGACCGGCTACATCCGCGGCGGCTGTACCGCCATCGGCATGAAGAAGCAGTTCCCCACGGTGATTCATGAGTCGGCACGGGATTTCGCCGAAATCATCGTCAGCGGAGGCCGGATCGGCGCGCAGATTATCCTTTCTCCCGAAGATCTGGCAAAGGCGGTGAACGCAAGGTTTGCCGATATTGTGAAGGAGTGAAACCAATGACCAAGCGAACTTTTATCTCCCAAATTCCTATCCGTAAAGGCTGGTCGGGAGATCAGAAATACTGCGTCACCGACGAGAGCGGTGCGCACTTCCTTCTGCGTGTCTCACCTGCCGGGCAGTACGAGCGGAAAGCCGCTGAATTTCAGTACATGAAAAGGGTAGCGGCGCTGGGGATCCCTATGTGTATGCCGCTGGAGTTGTACCAATGCCGGGAGGGCGTTTGTTCCCTCCAAAGCTGGATCGACGGCTCCGACGCCGAAGAAGTGATCTCCACTCTCCCCGATGCCGGAATCTACGCCTACGGGCTGGAGGCGGGACGGATCCTCCGCACGATCCACACTCTCCCGGCTCCTGCCGACGCCGAGGATTGGGAGTGTCGCTTCAACCGCAAGATCGACCGCAAGCTGGAAATGTACCGTACCTGCCCGCTGAAATACGAGCAAGGCGAGGTTTTCGTTGAATTTATTACGCAAAACCGCTATCTGTTAAAAGACCGTCCGCAATCCTACCATCACGGCGACTATCACATCGGCAATATGATGATCGACCGAGACGGAAAGCTGCAGATCATCGACTTCGACCGCTGCGATTTTGGAGATCCGTGGGAGGAGTTCAACCGCATCGTTTGGTGCGCACAGAAGGCGCCTGCCTTTGCCACGGGCATGGTGGACGGTTACTTTGAGGAGGACTCGCCTCCCATGGAGTTTTGGCGGCTTCTGGCGCTGTATATTGCCTCCAACACGCTCTCCTCTCTCCCCTGGGCGATCCCTTTTGGGGAGACGGAGATCACTACCATGCGCAATCAAGCAGCGGAAGTGCTTGCCTGGTACGACGGGATGAGAAATCCCCTGCCGAAATGGTACGATCCTAAACTGAAACAAACAAAACCGGATAAGCAATAAAACTGCTTATCCGGTTTTTTGTTAATATCCCCACGACCGAAATCGCCAGATGCCGTTGACCTTTTCGATGACGAGGGTAGCACCTGAATATTCATAGTTGGGAACCAACGCCTTCTCAGCATCATCGGGAGCCCAAAACGAGATAATAAATGCCATAACCGTAATACCGTTCTCATCCATTTCACGGATGTATGCAAGGGCATCCTCGTCTGTTATGGCTTCGTAATCATCGGTTTGGGATCTTAAATAATCTTCAATTTCAAATAGATACCACCGTTCATCGTATTCAATCTCGGTCAGTTCCAGCTTGTAACCCATTTGCTGATACCAAAGTCGGACGGCAACATCCATCAGATGATCGATCTCCCACTTGGAAAAATAGTCCGACTCCCCCCAGGTGCGGCGGGGAGGCGTTACGGGATCGGTCATAAATCCGAAGGCGACCACGATGGCTAAGATCACCGAAACCACCGTTGCAATGCGCGTAGTGTATTTGTACCGTAGGATGCGCATGATCCGCTCCTTCACGCTGATCTCGCCGAAGGCAAGCTGACAGAAGAAGAAGCTTCGCTGAGGACTGCTGAAGCGGAGCAGAGCGGAAGAATAGGGCTTTTTCCACGATTCTCCCCATTTCCACAGAACCCGCGCGTCGCAGGCAAGCTCAATGTCCTTGCAAAAGAGCCAAAAGCCCAGCCACATCACGGGATTGAACCAATAGACCGACAGAAGCAGGAATCCCAACGGCTTCCAATAGTGATCGTACCGCTCGATATGGACTTTTTCGTGCTCTACTACGTATTCAATATCGTCTGCATGGATAAAAGAGGGCAGATAGATGTTGGGCTGGAAGATCCCCAAAATAAAGGGTGTGGAAATGTGATCGCACAGATAGACGTTGTCCCGCACGTAGACGCGCTCGGCGACCCTCCTGCGCAGACGGAGATAGCTTAATACAGCGTAAATGAGCAATGTAGCGACGCCAACCGCCCACAGGATCGACAGAAAAAGCGGCAGGTTGGTAAAATAATCGGAACCGGCAGGAGGTGCTGACTCCAGATGCGTGGTGCGCGGTGGCTCTGCCGCCACATACCGCTCGATCAGGTCGGGGACGGTGCGCCTGTTGGGGAGCAGACTCCACACGCCCACGAAAGAAAAGGGAAGCACCAATCGGATCCCCACGAACGCCCAAAGTGCGCATAATAACCGTTTGGGTGCGCGCTTCCAGACCGATCGGAGGATCGCGATCAGCAGGATCAGACAGCTAACGGCAATGCTTCGGTTGAGAAGAAACCGAAAGATCGTTTCCATTATCGCTCCTCCTCGTACTCGTCGATCATGCGGCGCAGCTCGGCGATTTCTGCGGCGGATAGCTGTTTTCGGGTGGTAAATGCCGCTAAAAACGCAGGCAGTGAGCCTTCAAAGGTCTCGTCCACGAATTTTTCGCTTTGCATCGCATAAAATTCCCGCCGCGAAAGCAGGGAAGTCACCGTTCCCTTGACATTCTGAAAGATTCCCTTATCGCAAAGCCGTTTCAGTACGGTGTAGGACGTAGTTTTCTTCCATCCCAACACTTCTTCACTCCGTCGCGCAAGCTCGGCAGAGGCTATGGGCTCGTTCTCCCAGATGATGTCGGCGAATTTCGCTTCAATGGCACCCATTTGCAGTTCGCTCATAGTCATTCCTCCTTTACATTCTACATATTGTAGTACAACTATATTCTACACTATGTAGAATGATTCGTCAAGAGAAAAGAGATGAATTTTTTGTAAACTCCGCCAAAAACAGGGACGGCAATTTCTTGCCGTCCCTTAATAAAAGTTTTTTGGGGATCCAAGGACCTTTTTTCAAGAAGGTTCCTGCCGGTTTCCAAAGGCAGAGCCTTTGGTTACTTCGCAGTGACTGCGGTCAGCGATACGTTGCCGCCGTTGGAGTCCATCGCGGTAAATGTCACGGTAACGAAGTCGCCAACGTACTCGGAGAGATCCAGGGTCACCAGAGCCATGATGGCGTCACCGCCGGCGGTGATGATCACGGAGGATTCCATGGGGATGCCGTCTGCGTCGTAGATGGTCATTTGATTCTTTGCGTTCCATGCACCGACCAGAAATTTTACGGTTGTCACGCCGTCTGTCTGAACGGTGATGGTTTCGCTGCCGCCGTTGAGACCGTGACGGGTGGTAGCCGATGCGGTGCCCTCACCGTCGCTCCAGGTGACCTCAGCCTTATTGTCCCAGTGAGACTGAGAAGAGGAGAAGGAGGTGTCGATGATATCAGTAGCGCCAGCCTTCTGATACAGCTGCTTGCTGTCAGCGGAATTCAGCTTGCCGTAGAATTCCCAGTACTGGGTACCCTCGGCGGTCAGATCCAGCTTGGTGGTGTAGGGCGTGCTGATAGTAACGCCCACCTTGGATTGCTCTTTGGTGGAGGGTTCCACAGGCTTCAGATCTTCCACGGTGCCGTCAGAAGCCGAAACTGCAGAGAAGGTGATGTTGTCGCCGCAGAGCATGGAGTAGCAGAGATAGATCTCACTGGCTTCCTCAGCAGTGACATCAATGACGACCTTGCGATAGTAGTTGGTGCTCATGTTGCCGAAGGTGTAGGTCTTTACGTTGCCTGCACGGTCGCGGACGGTGAGCTTGGCAACAGATCTATAGCCACCCAAATAGACCTCATAGTGAGTCTTGTCGGGGCCAACCTTCAGAGTCAGCTCGAAGGTGTGGTTGGATACGGGACCGTTGGTAGAGGAGCCGACCTTGCGGATGTCACCGTCCTGCCATGCGATGGAATAGTTGTCGGTGAAGCCGTAGGTGCCGCCGATACCGTTCATCTCACCGATCAGATGATTCTCGATATTCTTGCGGATCACAGTGTCCGAGCTGATGGCACCGAAGAGCGCCCAGTCCTTGTTGCCGATGGCGGTCAGGTTGACATCGGCATCCGCTTTGGTCATAGTCTCTACGGAGGAGGTGAAGGGAGCCTTGGTATCGTCGTACTTGTCGTTTACGCCGTCCTCGCAGGTCTTCTCGAAGGTGAAGGAAAGCTTGGATTCATCGGTGACGGCAGCCTTGAAGGTGACTTCGTAAACTACGTTATCGCGGCATCCACCTACAATCGCCAAAGGATCAGCATCGGCATCCTTAGCGACAACGGTAAATTCAACCGCTTTGCCGTTGAGGGTCATACCGGTGAGAGCGCCCCAATCGTCACGTCCGTGTACACGGACAGTCCAAGTGCGCTCGGTGAAGGCACGTTCGCCCTCGAAGGTGCCCTTGGCTGCTGCGATCAGCAGATCAACGGTCTTATCCTTACCCGACAGGGTAATATCGGTAGAGCGGTAGTGCCCGTCCTTGTATGCAACGGTCTCGGTGTCATCCTCGTAGAGGGTAGTGGTGGTGCCGTAGCTGATGCTGGGATAAACGTCCAGCGTCATGTGACTCCAATCCTTCTCGTCTACGTTGGACATATTGTCAGCCAACGTCAGGACGGCGCCCATGCGGACGAAAATGGGAGAGGTTTCCAGCTTGTGGGTTACGGTGACGGTGTCGGGACCCGCATAGGTCTTGCCGGTCCATACGTCCATCCACTCGCCGTCGGGAATAAAGACCTGGCGCTCAACGCCCTTGTTGGTGATGACGGACAGATAAATATGCGCGTAGGAGCCGGAATCGAAGTATTCGATCTTGATAGAGTGCTTGGAGCCTGCCTTCAATACGTCGCTGGTGAGATACTGATCGTAAACGTCCCAGCCGTCGATCACTTTTTCGCCGTCGATCCAAACGCGAACGCCGTCGTCCGCGTAAAGACGGATGCAAGCATCGTCCTTGCCCATGGTGATGGTACCGGTCCAGCGGATGGAGAAGTTATCGGACACGTTCAGACTGTCAGGACTGTTCTGTCCCCACTCAAAGTAGATACTCTCGTCGTACTTGGTAACGGTAGGCGTACCGGACAGATTCTTGTTGCTGAAGTACTCTGCCTTCAGACCGGACTTGCCGTCGGACTCCAGCTTGAAGTCGTCTGCCAGCGCGTAGCTCTCGGCGATCGGTGCGATCAGAATCGTGTCACCCAGCAGATACTGGTAGTTGTTGGAAGATTCTGCGTACTGCGGGTAGTTGATGTCGAGACGGCGTACCAGCGGCAGACCGGTTTCGTAGTTTTCATGGGAGAGGGTGTAGTAGAGAGGCAACAGACGGTAGCGCATATCCACGTAGGTGTGGGTAACTTCCTCGGCAGTTTCGCCGTAGAGCCAAGGCATACGGGAATAAGGCTTGGTGCAGTGAACGCGCATGATGGGAGACAGCGCACCGAACTGCATCCAACGGACGTACATATCGTCAGATACCTCGGAGCGGTGACCGCCGATATCGGCACTCACGTAAGGCAGACCCATTTCCGCGCCGCCGTAGATGGCGTTGAAGATCTCGTATTCCAGATCGACCACGTTACAGTTGATGTCACCGGTCCATTGGATAGAGTAGCGGTGGGACGCCAGCTCGGGGGCGTACTGCAGAATACCGTTGAGGATACCGTCTACGTTGGACATGATCAGCGCACGGCGGGCGTACTCGTCCGTATCGGTGATGCTTTCGTAGTATTCCTCGGTGATCCAATGGAACGCATACTGTCCGGTTGCGTAGATGGACAGATCGTTGTGGATAGGATTGAGGGCGGTATGCCAGTTGCGGTCGTACCACCAGTAGTCCAGACCCAAAGACAGGATCAGCGTCAGATTATTACTACGGTATTCGATCTCGTTTTTGTCCAGCAGATTGGAGGTGCCGTCTTCGGGTTCGGGGTGGTCGTTAAAGACGATCTCAACGCCCATTTCGTGCGCCCTTTCCAGGAAACGCGCCATATCGGGGAAGAGACGGGTGTTGATATCGTAGCCGATACCGCTTCCGCTGGACTCACGCCAGTCGGTGTCGATTACCAGCATATCAATGGCATAGCCCCGATCTAAGTAATCTTGGATCTGCCGGAGTGCGGTTTCTTCGTTATATTCGTACCAACGGGAATCCCAGTAGCCCAGCATCTTCAGATTGACCATTTCAGAGGAGCCGGTCAGCTCAACGAAGTCGGAGGTGAAGTTTTCGTAGCTGCCCTGGGGCAGGAAGACGAACAGGTCGGTAGCATCGTTAGACAGATCCCAACCGTTGTAGCGCGTGTAGTCTTCTGTCAGCGAGTAGCCGTTCTCGGAGGGAATCACGCGGGGGGCGTCGGTGAAGTACCAGCTGCTCAGCTCGTCTGAGGGCGAAGGAAGATAGACGTTGCTGTTGGTGTTGGTCTCGTAGCTCCACAGCGTGTTGCCCTCAAGGTCGGTGACGTAGCAGCCGGCGGGAGTCTTGGCACCCTCGGGAACGTAGACCTTGTAAGCAGAGGTGGAGATCACCGTATAGCCGTCAACGGTCTCGGAGGTGTAGGCGACCTCATCCCAGCCCCGTCTCTTCTGCACGGTGAAGGAAGAGCGATCCTCAAAGCCCTTGGAGCCCTTGACCTCGATCCGCACCAGTCGGTCGCTGAGCAGCTGCACGCGGATCTTCTCCAATTCGATAGAGGTAGGCAGAGGCCCTTCGTCCTCAGGCTCCTGCGTTTCGGGAGTCGTTACCGGATCGTTGGAGTCGGTGGTAGTGGCAGGGGTGGTTATGGTGGGATCGTCGGGAGCCGTCGTAGTCACGCTTGCGGGATCGTCAACGGTCGTCTGATCGGGTGTTTCGCCGTCTTTGCCGCATCCCGTCGCAAGAATGCAGGGGATCAGCATCAACAGCCAAAGCAGTTTTTTCATACTAATCAGTACTCCTTTCGGGCGTATGCCGTAAATTTTGCATAGTATGACAAGTTAATCTCATTATAGCATACTTGAACGGACTTGTAAATAGATGCGCTTGCTTTTTTGATGTACAAAATTGCTTTTTTTTGAATAAAATGCGTAAAAACGAAGCCGAAATAGTTGCGTGGATTGTTCAAAGTGGACGGCTAACCGTTGCTGAAACCGTCAAAATTACAGGCGGCTGCATTTGCAGCCGCCTGTAGTCTCAGCTTATATTTCTTTATACTTGCGATACTTCTCCGCCACGACCTTCATATCGGTCAGCATCTGCTCCTTGTAGGTCGTGTTGCCTCTGAGCAAAAGGGAAGGATGATAGACCGCGGTCATTTCAAACGCGCCCTTCTGCACCCAGATCCCGTGCTCTTTGGTAATGCGGTAATCGGGCTTGATCAGCCGCATGGCGGCGATCCGTCCGAGACAAACGATCATTTTGGGGCGGATGATCCGTACCTGCTCACGGAGATAGCCGATGCAAAGATCCTGCTCGTTCTCCTGGGGATCGCGGTTTTGCGGCGGACGGCATTTCAGAATATTGGCAATGTAAACGTCCTCGCGGGGAATGTCCACGTATTCCAGATACTTATCCAGCAGCTTCCCCGCGCGTCCCACGAAGGGGATACCGGAAAGATCCTCGCTCTCGCCGGGGGCTTCGCCCACGAACATCAGCACGGCACTCTGATTGCCCGTGCCGAATACGAGCTTGTGTCGGGTGGCACCCAGCGCGCATTTTTGACAGCCTTCGCAGGCAGATCGCAGTTCATCCAGAGTCATTTGGAACATCCTTTCTGACGGCAGAGATCAGGTCGCCATCAGGGCAAGCTGTTCTACCGCGTGTTTTTTACAGAGGCATTGACCGTGTTCGGCAAGGTGGGTGAGACTCAGATCCTTAACCGCATTCCCAAACTCCGAGATCACGCCCGTAGCGCTGAGCTCGGACTCTACGCCGGATGCTCTGCCGCGACTTCCCGCAAGAGCAAGGTAATAGCGGTCACCCATCTGCCAGGCGGAGCTGTCTCCGTCGTAGCCGCAGGACGAAAGGGCGAGGCAGGCGGAGAGCAGGTCGGAAAGTCTTCGAAATTCCCCCATTGCCCGTCTGAAATGGCGGGCGATCGTCGGGCAAACGGTCAGCCCGGATCGGTCTCCGATCCGTTCGGGACAGAGCAGGTCGGCGTCGCATATGGCGTCGGTATCGTCTGCCGATCTGCTTTCTGTGGTGCGGGAAGCATCTGCGGGTGTGCCGATGACGTACATCTCACAACCGCCCGCACGGGAGGCGTAGATCTGCACCGATACGCGAGTTGCGGCGGCGTCAAAGCCGGTGGCGTGCTTGGCATCGTCCAGGATCGCCCAGAACGCCCGACGGGTCTCGGTGCTGGAATAGCTGAGGGAGGCAAGATCCATACCGTAGAAGAGAAGCTCCTCCTCGGTCAGCGTGATCTTTAGCTTGTTTTCGTCGATGCGTAAAAAATCCATCTATACTATGTACACTCACTTTCTGTAGAGAGACTCTCAGTTCAGTATACAATTATTATAGTGGAAAGGTGATAAAAATGAAAGACAAAATTATTTCCGCAATTGGAAATATGAGAACGCTCAGGAGAGGCGACGGATCAGATCGGGAAGTGCTTCCTCAAAACGGACGCCGTAGTAGTGAGCATCGTCTCCGGCGGTATGGCAGATGCAGTCCAGCGTGAAGTCCACGGCGGTCTGCATGCTTTCCTGCAAGGTCATTCCGCGGGTGAGACTGCCTGACAGCACGGCGGCGAAAATGTCGCCGGTACCGTGATAAGAGCCGTCCATATGAGCATTGTAGGCAGTGCAATACTCGCCCGTGGCGGCGACGTAGCCTACGGCACCCTGTCGCTCTGCGTCGGGACGGGCACCGGTGATGACGGCGGATTTACAGCCCACCTCCTCGCAAAGGCGGGGAAGGAGCGAGCGCAAGGTCGTTTCGTCCGCGTCGGGACGGTAGGGAATATCCAGCAGGAAGGACACCTCGGTGAGGTTAGGGACGATCACGTCGGCACCGCGGCAGAGCTCCTTCATGCTTTCGGTAAAGGAGCGGTCGAAGCCGGCGTAGTAACTGCCGCCGTCGCCCATCACGGGGTCGATGACGCGGATGGCACCGTCTCCGAAGCGGTCGAAGAGGGCTTTGACCAGCTCGGCCTGACGGGCAGAGCCTATGTAGCCGCTCTCCAGCGTGTCAAAGGTCAGCCCCAGACTTTCCCAATGGCGGGCGATGGCGGGGATATCCTCGGTCAGGTCGTGAAAGGTATAATCACGAAAACCGCAGCCCGTGTGTGTCGAAAGGACTGCGGTGGGCAGAACCGCACACTCTACCCCCATCGCCGAGACGATGGGGAGAGCAACGGTCAGGGAACATTTGCCGAAGCAGGAGATGTCCTGTACCGACAGTAGACGTTTGATAGGAGTTTTCATAATCGTTTTAATGAGTCAAATCGTGCAGATCCTCTCGGATCGTAATGGAATAGTGGGATTCGATCTCGTCCCGCAGCTTGGAGACCAGCAGGTAGGCTGTGATCACCCAAGTAACCCGCAGGAGCGCGTCGATCAGCCAGTAGGACGGGAAGAAGGCGGGGGCGGCAGTAGCGATCACCATCGATACCGCAGTTGCGATGCCCAGCCCCAAGGACACGAAGCACAGGCGACCGAAGGAGACGGCAAATTCATCCTTGGGACGGGGAACGTTCTCCAGCCCTTCGGGGACGGCAGGCGCGGGGATCGACAGGCGGGTGTGCTTTTGCGCCGCTTCACGGAGCAGCTTATAGAATGTCAGCAGAAGCAGGATCATAAGAACCGCTTCCATTACCGCCATTACCACCTGCGCTACCAGACCGTAGATAACGTCAAAATCGCGAAGGAGATATTCCTGCAAAATGTCGGTATATGCAAATTGCAGCCCCTCTTCGGTGGAGCTCAGATACTCGCCGAAGATCCGATCGCTGAAAATGATGCTGTACACGAAGCGGGGAAGGCTCAGCACGCCGTAGAGCAGGGCGTAGATACCGGTCTTCTTGGCGGCGGTGAGATTTGCACCGGGCAGGCGCATCAACTTGTAGGCAGCCACGCCGAAGAAAATACAGCTGATGATGTGCGGCAGATAGTTGACGCCGTCAAAGATCAGTTCCAGCGACAGAACGCAGGCTACCATCAAGAGCGTCATGGCGGTGCGCAGATTCGTCGAAACGAACACCGAAGAAACACCGGTAAAGCGCTCCTCGTACAGGCGGAGCAGATGGCTTTGATAGGATTCGTCGCGCACCACTCGCTTCAAATAACCGCGGATCTGAATAAACCAAGCGATGCCGATAAACAGACACAGGATCATGGCAAGCACGTGGAAAACCAAACGATAGTTTGCCGGTGACTGTACGCCCTCGGGGGTGACGATGCCGTAATCGCTGTCGGAGAGCAGGGAAAGCTCAGGCAGGAAGCAAAGCACCTGTTTGGCGATCAAAAAGAACATCGTAAACTGACGGGTTTCTCGCCATTTGGTGTACAGAGCACTTTCGGGTGAGGCGGCGGTGTAGGAAAGACCGTCGAAGATCCCGATAAAGCCGCGGATCGAGAGGTAGCCCTCCCCAAGACCGAAGCAAAATACGATGATCAGCGGCCACACCTCGTCGGTGTTTGCCATCAGCGGGATGGTAAAGATCCGCCCCAGCGTCACCAACAGGAGAAGCCCGAACTGACGGTATGCGTCAGCAAAGCTTTCGGATATTTTGGACGCCTTGGAAAGTCCTTTTAACAGGAAAATACATCCGATGAAGTCGGGAATGACGTCAATGATGCTGAAATAGGGATTCAGCAGAAAAAAGCAACCAATAATTAGGTATTGCAGTCCCACGGAAAACCATCCTTTCGGGAATTTGATTCTTATTTCGAAGAAGAATCGTTTTTCTTTATCTTGTCCAGCAGACGCATCAGCGGGTTGAAGACCTCCTTGGGCGTTTCATCCGCATACACGATGTGCATATAGCAGGAGTAAAGAAGATATAAATAATAGAAGTAAACGATGTAGTGCAGGAGGGTGATCACCCACACGACCGCGCCGGGCAGAGGTGCCACGCCGGCGATCAACTGTCCCAGGTAGAACACGGACGACAGGCAGACCGCGATCTTGGAGAGGGAGACGACCTTGTTCAGCTCTACCTCGGCGGCAAGCTCGCGGATACCCTGACACAGATACAGATGGAAGAAGAAGAGCAGAGGAACGCTGACCGTCCTGACGATGGAGTCGATGTTTTGCAGGAGCGACCAATGTACGGCAATCTCGGGGATCCACGTGCCCAGCAGAGCGGTCGCCTGAGCGGCAAAGGTAACGCCGCCCAGGATCATCAGAGGGAAGGTGATGTATCTTGCCAGCACGAATCCCTTGGAATAGGGTCTGAGATTGCTCAGCCCTTTGAAAAACAGGATATAGCCCAGAATATCGGGGAGAATATCGAAGCCGATCATCAGATCGGGATCGATCTCCAGTCCCCAGACCATCATAGTGGCGTATCCGATCACTAACAGACCAAAGCCCATACTGCCCTCTACTTACTGTTCATCAGAACCGGCGATTCCGTGACACTTCTTGTACTTTTTGCCGCTGCCGCAGGGACAGGGATCGTTGGGACCGACCTTCTTCACCGGCTTCTGCATGGGTGCGCGGGGAGCGGCACCGGGAGCCGCCGCACCGGGAGCTCCCGGACGGACGGGCATACCGGGGCGAAGGGGCATACCCGGACGCACCTGCGCACCGGGACGGCCTTCGCCGGTAACTCTTGCCACCTGCTGACGCTGAACCGGCTCGCGCTTGACTACGGAAAGGATGGCGCGGACGGTGTCGATGCGGATGGAATGAGACATATCCTCAAACATATCGCCGCCGGCGATACGGTATTCGTTCAGGGGATTGCGCTGTGCGTAAGCGTTCAGACCGATAGAGCCGCGGAGTTCGTCCATCTCGTCGATGTGGTTCATCCAGTGGCGGTCTACGTTTCTGAGCAGGATCACGCGCTCGATCTCGCGGAGCTGTTCCGCGCCGAACATTTCTTCCTTGTCGGCGTAGATCTTCATTGCCCGATCGGTGAGCATCTCCAGGATCTCGTCAGCGGTGATCTTTTCCAGTTCTTCCTCGGAATACTTGAAGTCGTCGGGCGTACACAGGAAGCCGAAGAAGGTGTTGCGCAGCTCATCCAGCGCCCACTCTGCGTGATTTTCGTCGGAACAGCAGTTCTGTACTGCCTCCGCCAGAGTCACGTTCAGCATTTCCACGATCTTGTCGTGCATATCCATGCCATCCAGAACCTCCCGACGCTGGGCGTAGATCAGATTTCTCTGCTGGTTCATTACGTCGTCGTAGGCGAGGACGTTGCGGCGGCGGTTGAAGTTGGTGTCCTCCAGACGCTTCTGCGCACTTTCAATGGAGTTGGAAAGGATCTTTGCGTCGATGGGATCGTCGTCGCCAAGCCCCAGTCGATCGACCAGTCCGGCGATACGCTCAGAGCCGAAGAGACGCATCAGATCGTCCTCCAACGAGAGGTAGAAGCGGGATTCACCGGGGTCGCCCTGACGGCCGGAACGACCGCGGAGCTGGTTGTCGATACGGCGGGATTCATGGCGCTCGGTACCGATGATGAACAGACCGCCCGCCTCGCGAACCTTCTTCGCCTCGGGTTCGATCTGACGCTTGTATTTGTCGTAGAGCTCGCGGTAGACTTTTCTCGCTGCCATGACCTCTTCAGAAACAGATTGGTTGGAGCCCATGGCAAGACCGATCACGTCCTCTTCGTACTCCATCTTCCGCATTTCCTGCTTTGCCAGGAACTCGGGGTTGCCGCCCAGCAGAATGTCGGTACCACGACCTGCCATATTGGTGGCGATGGTAACGGTGCCCAGCTTACCTGCCTGTGCAACGATCTCTGCCTCGCGGTCGTGATACTTGGCGTTCAGCACGGTGTGCTTGATGCCGTTCTTGGAGAGCTTTTTGGAAAGCTCCTCGGATTTTTCGACAGAAACGGTACCCACCAGAACGGGCTGTCCCTTTTCGTGGCACTCGATGATCTGCCGCAGGATGGCGTCGTATTTGCCCTTGATGTTCTTGTATACCACGTCGGTGTGATCGCGACGGATCATGGGCATATTGGTGGGGATCTCCACTACGTCCAAATTGTAGATCTCGCGGAATTCCTCTTCCTCGGTCATTGCCGTACCGGTCATACCCGACAGCTTCTCGTACATACGGAAGTAATTCTGGAAGGTGATGGTGGCAAGAGTCTTGTTTTCCTTCTCGATCTTGACGTGTTCCTTCGCCTCAATCGCCTGATGCAGACCGTCGCTCCAGCGTCTGCCGGGCATGATACGGCCGGTGAAGGTATCGACAATCATGACCTGACCGTCCTTGAGCACGTAGTCTACGTCCAGCTTGAAGACGCCGTGCGCCTTCAGTGCCTGATTGACGTGATGGGCGATGGTGGAGTTTTCGGGATCGGCGTAGTTTTCGATGGCAAAGTAGCGCTCTACCTTTTCGATACCCTTGGCGGTGAGCACGGCGGAGCGTGCCTTCTCGTCTACGATATAGTCGGCGTCGGGATCCACCTCAACTGCGTCGGTCTGCTGCTTTTCGTCAATTTCCTTGATGCGGAAGCAGCGCATTTTGGCGACCAGCTTGTCGGTCTTGTCGTACATATCGGTGGCGGTATCGCCCTCGCCCGAGATAATCAGAGGCGTACGCGCCTCGTCGATGAGGATGGAGTCCACCTCGTCCACGATGGCGAACACGTGACCGCGCTGGGTGATGGCCTTTTTGTAGAGAACCATGTTGTCACGCAGATAGTCGAAGCCGAATTCGTTGTTGGTTCCGTAGGTGATGTCGGCAGAATAGGCGGCGATCTTCTGCTCCTTGGTCTGATCGTGGATGATCAGACCGGTGGAGAGTCCCAAAAAGTCGTAAACGCGTCCCATTTCCTCGGCGCCGCAACGGGCAAGATACTCGTTGACGGTGACAACATGGACGCCTCGTCCGGTCAGCGCGTTCAGGTAAGCGGGCATGGTTGCCACCAGCGTCTTACCTTCACCGGTCTTCATTTCGGCGATTCTGCCCTGATGCAGGATGATGCCGCCCATGATCTGCACGCGGAAGGGGCGTTTGCCCAGTACGCGGTCGGCGGCCTCACGGACTGCGGCGAAAGCGTCGGGAAGGATGTCGTCCAAAGTCTCGCCGGCGGCCAGTCTTTCCTTTAGCGCGGGGGTGACTGCGGACAACTCTGCGTCGGTCATGTCGGCGTACTTGTCTGCAAGACCCTCCACGGCGTTGACCAGCGGCGTGATCTTTTTGATCTCTCTGGTGCTGTTGGTACCAAACAGTTTGTTGAGTAAGCTCATTGGAATATACCTCTTGATTTATTTTCGACAGATGAGCATAGTAGCTCATTTTTATTCATACGGGTCTATTATACTACAAATCCGCAAAAAAAGAAATAGGAAAATGTAAAAAATATTGCAAATTCGAAAAAAATATGCTAAGATATAAAGGATTTTTGAAAAATGGAGAAGAGATCGCCGCAAGGCACTCTTCTCCCGTACAGGAGTTTACATGAACGATTTGAACATAGCCCTCATTGAACCGGAGATTCCGCAGAATACCGGTAACATCTCCCGCACCTGCGCCGCCATTGGGGCGGCACTCCATTTGGTAAAGCCCATGGGCTTTGCCATCGACGACCGCAAGCTAAAGCGCGCGGGACTTGACTATTGGGATAAGCTGGAGATCTATTATTACGAGAATCTGGAGGAGTTTCTCCAAAAGAACGCAGGCGAGGCGATGTATTTCTTCTCCACCAAAGCCCCGCACCGTCACACCGACGTGACCTATCCGAAAAAGGTCTTTCTCGTTTTCGGAAAAGAGACCGCAGGACTGCCCGAATGGCTTCTGCAGGCAAACCCCGAGACCTCGGTGCGCATTCCCATGCGGGAAAACCTCCGCTCGCTGAACCTGTCCAACAGCGCCGCCATCGGCATCTACGAGGTGCTTCGTCAGCGGGACTTCGAAGGACTGGAGCCTGTCGGACATCCCCGCACCTTCGATTGGGGGTAAGACGATGGCACTTTGGTTTTCGAATTCCGATACGTCTCTTCCGATGCTGCCGGTCGGGAACGGCCAACTGCTTCTGTGGGAGGAGGGAGTAACGCTGTACAGCCTGCGGATGGGCTACTCTGCACCGCATCTGCTGACGATGACCCCCGACTTCGGCGGCGCGTATCACGAGATCGATACACAGCGGATTCCGACAGGCGGCGGCTTTCGTCACCGTTTGTATTACGGCGATGAAACTATCGGGATGCCGACCCGTACGCTGTGTGATCTGCAGATCACCGACCTTCTGTCGGCAGACCGTCCGATCTTTCTTCGCCGCTTGGACGGCATCAACAGGCTCAGTTTTAGGCTTACCCTGCCTTCCTATGTGCGGAAGGTGTATCATCCCTCCTATCGCTTCGGCAAAATGCGGGCGGATACGCTTTTTCTGACCGTTCCCGCAGGAACGGCGTTCGATAGCGGAATGGCGACCTTACGGGAGAGAACGGCGGCGGTCGTTTTCTGCGGCACGCTCCGATACGATCCGTCGGACGGCACGGTCTATTACGGCGGCGATCTCGGAGAGATGTACGTCCTTGCCTGTGACGATCCCAAAGAGATGATCCGAGTCGGCGACGAACTGTTGCAGGCGTTTTGCAATTTTGCAGAACTTCCGTTCCTGCACCCCTTCTACGGACGCGCATTCCAAGAAGCATCCGACCATGCTCAATCCTCAGCAACAGATGCGGCAGGCGACCTGCTTGCAATGCAATCCGCATCGGGAGCGGTCGTCGCCTCTCACCGTGAGCCCTTTGCCGCCTCCGCCGATCTTCCGTCGCTGACCGCTCTCTTTCTGCAAAGCGGACGGAGGGAAGCCGCTCTGCGAATGCTTCTGTATTGGACGGAGCAGGCGGAGAGGATCGGATTCGTCCCCGCGCTGCTGTCGTGCGATGCCGACGCGGTGTGTCCGCAGGGACAGCCCGATGCGGCGTCCACCGCCTCGTATCTGTTAGCAGCGGCACGCTTTTGTCGGAAAGCCTCTCCCTCAGGACGGGAGGCTGATCTGCTCTATCGCGGGATGCGTTCCGCCTTTTCCTCGTTGATGCAGAGTTTTCGGGACGGAATGCTTCCCTTCGGCACCCGCACGCAAGCCTTTGACGCAGGACTGCTCGGCAGAGATCTGCTCTTCCAAGGCAGTGCCGAGGTGACCGCACCGGCGATCCGTGCAGGGCGTGAATTTACGGAATACTGTCGGGAAAGCGGAAGGCGGACCGCCAAGGAAGAAAGGGGCTATTCTCTCATTTTGTCGGAGGCGGCGGACTCCTTCGAAAGCAACTTTACCGTGAAAGGGAAGCTCTGTCGGAACGCGCCGAAATTGGAGACGCGCACTCGACGCCCCCGATTCATTCGCGGAACCTGTACGCTTTGTCAACGGGACGGCGCGTATCCTGCAGAGGATATGCTGGAGCTGGACAAATACGGCCGCTATCTCTGCCGCCGCTGCTTTGTCACTCGCAGAGGAGAACCCGAGGAGACCGATCCCGCCAAGCGGTATTCGTCCTTCCGTGCCACCGCACAGGCGGCACTTACTATCGATTCCGGGGCGGCACTATCGGAGCTTGGGTCGATTGCGGCAACATATCTGCGCCGTTTGCGCGATCCTAAAGCCGCGTTGCCGCTGAGAGAATCGGATACCGATCCGCTGCTTTTATTGGCATTGCGGACACGTCGGGACGCGATGGTCAAACTGCTCACCGAAGATGCCCCGGCGTTTGAAGCATTGCGAAGAGATGCCGATCTTCCGTCCGAGACCTCGCCCGAAGCGGCCTTCGCCGCTCTTTCAGACGCAGTACAAAAGATCCTGCTTGGAGAGCGCGAAGACGGCACGCTTCCCGCATTGCTGTGCGATACCGTTCCGCTTGGGGCGCGATGTGCGGCGGGTGCTACGGCACTTGCCGCCCTTGCACTGACATAAAAATTCGCGGATAGCAACGCTATCCGCGAATTTTTATTGGATTCGGATATATTCCAGTAAGGTTTGCATTTCGTCGCAGGTGACGAGATAGATGATCTCCCGATCGTCCACGGTCAGATAGATCAGCTCCTCGGTCTCACCTTCGGACAGCCGAAGTGTCAGCGTTTTGCCGTCCGAAAGGGTAAGGGTGGCAGTTGCCGCAGAGTCCAGCCCGTAGATTTCGTACTGCTCGACTCCATAGTCCACCATCCGATCGATCTCCAGCGTGGCGAGGGCGGTCTGCAGAGCGGAGACATCCTCTGCCACCGCTCCGGCGGAGGAGGTCCAGGTCAGCTCGGTGATCGCGGACAGAGCGGGCAGCTCCTCCGTCAGCAGAAGATCTTCTACCGTCAGATCGAAGGCGGTGACGTAGGCGTAATCCAGCAAATAGACCGAGGAAGTTCCCTCGTACATACCGTAATACCCTTCGTAATAGGTGTTTTCGTTGCCGAACCAATAGGTCTTTTCCTCGTCGTGAACGGTCAGCGTCACCGTCAGCAGGGGATCATCCAGACCGTATTCGGCAGGATCGTCGCAGCTCTCGGTGACGGTGCGCAGGGCTAATATCTGCTCGTAATATTCCAACAGATAGGTCAGAACGTCGGGATCCACGGGGAGCCCGGGTCGGTCGGTGATCTGCCAGCCGCCGTCTTCGGTACGGCTGATCGAGATCTCGTCCTGCCCTTTGCGGGTGAAGCGGATCTTTTCCACGTGATCGGCGTGATTTTGATCGAATAAAACCTGCGTGGTGGGCTGGTCGGTGACCTCCGCCGTTTCTTCGTTGTCAGGTGTGGCAAGCAGGATGACGATCAGCACCAGCGACAGGAGCAGTACCGCGATAAGCGCGGCGATAATGGTTTTCTTCAGCGGCATCAGCGATACTTCCTTCTCATATGGACTACCAATCCGATTCCCAGCACCGACAGAGGAATCACGACGATCAGCACCACGCCCCAAAAGCCCACTTGGAAGTCGGACAGCACCAGCACGTCCTCGTCCAAAACCTTGGACTCGATCACCAGCGAGTAATTCTTCTCGCAAAGGTTTTCCAAAATCGCAAGAAAGTAGGTGTAATTACCGCCGCCCGACGCGCTGTTGAAGTCGCTGTCCAAAATCTGCGGCGTTCCGAACCAGCACAGGTGACCGGCGTTCTCGCCTGCCAGCGTGACCAGCGCGCCTACGTCGTAGCTGCCGGTAGTATCCTCGGTGGAATCCGTGTCGTCTGCGGCAGTATCGGAAGCGCTTTCATCATCGGAGACTGCCTCTTCTCCCTCCGACGCCTCTGCATCCTCCAGACGGGCTTTGGCGGTAGTGGTGAACAGAGAGGTATAGGTCATCGTGTGCTCGCTCTCGCCCATAGAGATGGAATGGCTGTATGGCGCCAGCAGATTGTAAGAGGCGATGGAGAAGTGATTTCTTGCTCCGTCCGTATCAGGATAGAGGAAGTAACCGCTGCCCTGATAATGCTCCGAATCACCCTCCAGCACCAGACGGTCGGAGGCGTTCATGCCGAATTCGCTCATCAGAGCCAGCAGATTGGGGAGCTCCAGCGTTGCATAAGAGGTGAACAGCATCAGATTACCGCCCGACAGCAGATAATCCCGCAGACGAGTGGTCTCCTCTTCGGTGAAATCCTGCGTCGGCGCGTAGAGCAGGAGACAGTTGGCGTCCTCGGGGACGGGATCGGTCAGGGAAGAGTAGTTTCCGTAATCGATGTTGTCCAGCGACAGATAGTTGTAGAGTGATTCGGGGAAGGCGCTTTCGCCGTGACCGGTGGTAAGGTAGACCTTGGGCAGGACGTCGCTGGTAACGTAATCCAGTGCGGAGGTGATAGCGTCCTCCCCGATGAACAGGGTTTGGTAGGTATAATCACCGGTGGTGAATACGTCGGCGTAGGTCTCGTAGAAGATCAGAAAGTCGGCGTAGGTCATCTGGCTTTGCAGGACGTAAGAGCTGCCGTCCTCCGAGATGGCGTAGATATTGTACAGCAAAAGATCGTTGAAATCCAGCGCCTTGGAGCGCTTGTCACTGCTGACGATGATGCTGTTGTCCGACAGATCTTTGTCGGTATAAGCGGAGGTAAAACGGGGATAGACCGCAGGATCCACCGCTATCACGGAGATGTGATCGGACAGATCGTCGTAATGCTCCATCAACTGAACCAGCGCCTGATCTTCGTTGCCGGTGACGCAGACGCGGTAGAGTACCACGTCGTCCTCCATTTGAGAAACGTATTCACGGGTGATGTCGCTGATCTCGGTGATCTTCTGGGGGGTCAGATCGAAAATGGTGACGCTTGCGGGAAGCATCTGGATCAGAAAGTTCAGCAAAAAGATGGCGATCAGCACCAATGCGGTCAGGATCATCCAGGCATTGGCGGGGTGCATCTGCTTGCGACCGTTTGTTTTTTGTGTCATAGATAACTCCAATCTCTCTGAAAGATTCTGCGGATCAGTTCCATCGCCGCTTCTCTACCGAAGCAACGGTGAAGTAGATGAACAAAAAGCACATGGACAGGAAGTAGAACACGGCGGACAGATCGAAGAGCCCGTAGAGAGAGAACAGCTCGAATCGGGAGGTCAGCGATAAGAGACCGATGATCTTGGCGGCAGATCCCTCCAGCAGAGTGGGAGAGAACAGCAGAAGCGATACCAGGATTCCCTCCAGGAGTGCGGTAGTCAATAGCCCCCAGTTGAGACTCTTGGTGAAATAGCCGATCAGCGAACCGATGCAGATGGCAAGGATAGTAAAGACGAGGAAGGAGCCGAGTGCCGTCGCGGGAAGCAGGATCACCAGCGCGGGGAGATAATAGATCAGCAGCAGTGCGCCCAGCGTCAGCACCGCCGCCATCATCACGCTGGACGTGATAGACGAGATGAACAATCCGATCGCGGTCATGGAGGCGGCTACCAAAAAGAGCGCAAAGGTCACCAGTATCGCAGACAACGGACGCACATTCCCGTAAAAGGAAAGGATCACGGAATAAGATCCCACCAGCCAGATCGGGATGGCAAGCACCACTAAAAGTGCAAGATATTTACCCAGTACGTAGTCCAGCGTTCGAATAGGCAGGGAAGAGAGCAAAAGATTGGTGCCGTTCTGTCTTTCTTCCGCCAGTGAGCGCATGGTCAGCACGGGAATGATCATCAAAAGGGCGAACAGGATATAGGAATAGGTCGTTTCTATCGAAGTATCCTTGCCGTACAGATTGTTCATCGTTACGAACACGCCGGCAAAGAGCAGATAAAATGCGGAAAGCGCGTACCCCAGCAGTCCGGTATAGGCGGCGCGGAGTTCTTTTTTGAATACGGCAATCATTCTTGCTCCTTTCCGCCGAACAGCGGCTTGTAGTCATCGTCTTCCTCTTCCGGGACGGGAGCGGGAGCCGAAGGCTTTTTCGGCAGAGCTTTTGGGGAAAGAGGGGCTACCGAACGGGGAATCCGTCCGGTGGGAGTCTGCAGGCGGGGCAGACGGGCGGTCTCCTCGGGGCGGGTAGCGGTCAGGAAGACCTCCTCCAGTGACGCCTCGTGGAGAGTCATGGACAGAATGGGACAGCGAAGCTCGGAGAATGCAAAAAAGACCTGCTCGCGGATATCTGCACCTTTTTTGCACTCAACGGTCAAATTGGTAAGTGAACCGTTGGATTCGGCGGTGATCTTCTGTACGCCGGGAATCTTGCGGATCACCGCTTCACAGCGACTTGCCGCACATCGGACGGTCAGGCGGACGGTGTCGGTGTGGAGGTAGTCGTTCTGCAGATTGGACAGCGTATCCATCGCCACCAGCTTGCCTTCGGACAGGATGAGGATCACGTCGCAGATCTCAGCTACCTCCGAAAGGATATGGCTGGACAGCAGAATCGTGTGCTTGCCTCTCAGCGAGCGGATGAGCCGTCTGATCTCCACGATCTGACGGGGATCCAGCGATGCGGTAGGCTCGTCCAGGATCAGGATCTCAGGATCGCCCAGGATCGCCTGCGCCAGTCCGACTCTCTGCCAATAGCCTTTGGAGAGATTGCGGATCAGCTTATCCGCTACCGACAGCACGTTGACCTGTTCCATCACCCGCGTGATCTCCTTCCGACGGCGGGAGGAGGGAACTCCCTTGGCATCCGCCACGAAGGTAAGGTATTCCCGCACGGTCAGATCGGGGTAGAGCGGAGGACGCTCGGGGAGATAGCCGATATGCCGCTTGGCGGCAACGGGGTTCAAAAAAAGGTTCTCACCGCAGACCGTCACGCTTCCCTCGGTGGGAGCAAGACAGCCGGTGATCATATTCATCGTGGTAGTCTTGCCCGCGCCGTTGACGCCGAGGAAGCCGTAGAGCTTGCCCGGCTCGATGGTGCAGGTCAGATGATCCACCGCGGTCAGATTTCCGTATCGTTTCGTCAGATTTTCCAGTTCGATCATAGTCATTTCCTTTCGGATCTGCGCTTTTGGGTGTAATTATCTTTCATTATACTCAAATATTGTTAATATTCTGTGACGACTCGTCCTGTTTGAGGAAAATTTTTGTAAATATTTTCAAAAGTGCCGGAAAATCGGCGATTCCTTGAAGGCGTAGGATCGGATAGAGGATTTTTCCCTTGACAAGCTATCGAAACTATGTTATAATTCACTATAACGAACACCGCACCGATTGCGGGAAAGGTTGGTATACGAATGAGATCCATTCTGCTCAAAGCAGGTGCGCTGGCACTTTGCGCACTTTTGGCAGGCGGCACGTTGACTGCTTGCGGCAGCTCCGATGGGAGCGAGCCGGCGGCACAGACTACCGTCGATTATATGCACGACTATGAAAAGTCCGGTGACGTCAGCGTGTCTACCGGTAAAACGCACACCTTCCTCAGTGCAGAGGTTACCGATACCGTGATCGTCACGGGAAGTCAGGTCAAGGACACCAGTCCCATTTTGACGGCTGTGAAGGATCTGCGCACCTACATCACTACCTTTACCGATATTACGCTGGAAACCAAAGGCGATTTCCTGCTGGAAGGGGAAGATCCCTCTGCAGTTACCGAAATCCTCATCGGAGAGACCGACCGCGAGGAGTCTGCACTGGTAGCAGAAACACTGCGGATCAACGATTACGCCATTCAGGTAGTCAATAACAAGCTGGTGGTGCTGGGCGGATGCGAAGAGAAGACTGCAGAGGCAGTCTACAAGCTGATCGAGCTTTACTTCTCCGCCGCCCGAACCGATCTGGTGCTGGAATGCGGGTATCGCTATCAGTACCGCTACGATTACGATCTGAGCGATCTGACCCTGAACGGAAAGAGCGTTCTGGACTACACCATCGTCTACGGAAGCGATTTCGAGGGCGTCGCAACCTATTTGCAGACCGCTTTGGCGGATGCGATGGGCTACGAGATTCCCGTTGCTAAGGCGTCCTCTGCAGGCGAAACCGCAGAGCTGGAGATCCTGGTCGGTGTGTCGGACAGAGAGACCTCCGTGACCGCCGCCGCAGGTGCCTATCAGGTGGGAATGGACGGCAATAAGCTGGTATTCGCCGGTGACGATTCCACCGTGTTGCTGGGTGTCCGCGCATTTACAGAGCAGTATATCACGGGCGGCTCCGACGTCAGCAAGGTAGAGGCAAGCCTCTCGCTGACCGGTGCACCTACCTACGATAACGCGCTGAAGCTGCTCAGCCTTAACGTCACCCAATCGGGCTACGGTGAGAACGCCGTCGTCAACCGTTATCCCCGCCTGTACAGCCTGATTGCCGAACAGGCTCCCGACGTGCTCTGCCTGCAGGAGGTCTCCTGCACCACCTGGCTATCCTGTATCAACGAGGGAATCGGTGATACGCCTGCTCTGACCGATACCTATCAGTTCGTAGGCACCGGCAGAAACGGTGAGGCGCCCAAGGGATATGAGGCGTTCCTGGAGGGTGCGTATAACGCCATCCTCTTTAATAAGACCAAGTATAAGCTGGAAGACAGCGGAACCTTCTGGCTGTCCGAAACGCCCGAGACTGCCAGCGTCGGCTGGGACGGCAGAACGTTCTCTATCTGCACTTGGGCAAAGCTCACCGAGATCTCCTCGGGCGAGCAGTTCGTGGTGATGAACACCCAACTGGACACCTACGGCAGATCTGCCGCAGGCAACGGCGCGTCGCTGATCTGTGAAAAGGCGGCGGAATTCGGACTTCCCGTGATCCTTGCGGGCGATTTCGGCGTTGGTAGCAGTGGCAAGCCCTACAAGAATGTGGTCGGTGACAATTTTGCCGATACGCTGAAGGTGGCGGAGACCGTCGTCAGCAGCGGTGCTACGCAGAACGGCTACGGTACCGCCGAGGTGACCACTGCAACCTCTCACGTATTCGTGACCCGCGGACTTTGCGGTGTGAAGAGCTACGAGCTCCTCACCGATCTGATCGACGGCGGCTACGTTTCGTCTCACTGGGCGATCGTGACCGAGATCAAGTATTGAGCGATGACCTATTCAAACATTGAACGCGCGACCTTCCTCTCCCGCCCCAATCGGTTTGTTGCCTATTGCCGATCGGAGAGCGGTGAGGAGATCCGCTGTCACGTCAAAAACACAGGACGGTGCAGGGAACTTCTCGTTCCGGCATGCACCGTCCTTTTAGAGAGATCGCAGAATCCCCGACGCTCCACGCCCTGCGATCTGGTGGCGGTATATAAAGGCGACCGTCTCATCAATATGGACTCACAAGCGCCTAACCGCGCGGCGGCGGAGTTTTTGCCGCGTCTGTACAAGGGCTGTACCTTCTTTCGCGCCGAGTATAAATGGGGAAATTCCCGCTTCGACTTTTATCTGGAACGTCCCGGGGAGCGGCGGCTGATCGAGATCAAGGGCGTGACGCTGGAGGAAGACGGTCATACCTATTTCCCGGACGCTCCCACCGAGCGGGGACTGCGTCATGTGGAGGAGCTGATCGCCGCCCGCAGAGAGGGATTTGCGGCAACGCTCCTGTTCGTGATCCAGCTTGAGGGAGCGGTCGACTGTGCTCCCAACGACCGCACCCAGCCTGCCTTTCGAGAAGCGCTCCGACGGGCAAGAGACGCGGGCGTGGAGCTCCTTGCCTACGATTGTACCGTCACCGAAACGGCAATGGAGATCTGCTCCGCCGTGCCGCTTTTGCTGTAAACGAAAAAGAAAAAGCCATTGCATAAGTGAAATTTTCACTATAGCAATGGTTTTTTCGATTGTATCAAGGCTCCCTCCGAGAGGGAGCTCCCGCGAAGCGGGTGAGGGAGCCTGCGCGACTATAAAACACAACCAAACTTCCATAGTAGCGCACTCTCCCTCAGTCTCGCAGTCGCTGAAAGCGTCTGCGATCCAGCTCCCGCAGTAAACGAAGTGTCTGCATCGGAGGGAGCCTTTGAGTTGGCAAAAGACTTTTTTAACAGCACCTTTTGATTTAGCTTCCGTAATAGATGGTAGCGTTGACCAGGCGGTCGTTGGCGTTGCCCGTTTGCTTGATGTTGATCTTTGCCCAATCCTCTTCTGTGCCGGCGTAATACACGGTTAGCGCAGGGAGATTATAAGTAGCGTAGTTGCCTACTTCAATTAAGCTCTTGGGCAGGGTCAGCGTAGTTAAGGATTCGTTGTCGCGGATCGACTGATATTCCAGCCGTTCCACGCCCTCCTCCAGCGTCAGGGAAGTGAGAGTACCGCCCTTCAGCGAATCTTTACCAACTGCGATCACCTTTTTGTCATTCAGCGTAGCGGGGATGGTCAGATCGTCGCCGTAGAAGGGATTATAGCCGGTGATGATCACATAGCCGGTGTCTTCTTCCAAGGTGTAAGAAAAGCCTTGCGGACGCACGCTCAGGTGCCAAATGGCGGGAAGTGCAATACAGCAAGCCATCAGTAGGACGCTGATCGCATGAGATGCACGCCGCAGATGGCGCATCCGATGATCCCGACGGACTTCCCGTGCCGTCTGTTCGTCAGCCAGCCGCTGAACGATCTGCGCGTTGTAGCTCTCCAGCAGATTTCGGTAGTCTTCGGAGGCGAACAGTATCGCCTTCTGATAGAAAAACTCGTTTATAAAGGGGGCGTCAACGGTAGGCAGATCCTCTTCATATTCCAGCCCCAGCTTATCTAACAAATGATCGATCTGCGCCATGGCGATCTCATCGTTCTCTTGACAGAAGCCTTCGTCGGTGAGGAGATATCGATAGTCGTCCACCCGCTTTTGCATATAGTCAAGGGTGGCTTCCAGCTCACGGGTCAGAAGAGGGAGCTTGGTGTGATCACCGGTGAGCAGGGCGTTCTCCACCTTCACGCATTTGGAGCTGATGTCGTCCTCCAGCGTCTGTAATTGAACGCTGAAGGCAGTATCCAGCCGAACGAGTAGCGCGCTGATGGCAATCATGATCTCGTTCAGCGGCGCGTATTCACATTTGCGGCACAGCCTCTTCAGATAATTTGCGTAATAGCTAAGCTTCTTTTCCGAAACGTCATCCCGTTCGTTGGTAGGAGCGGGAACAGGCGGCTCGGCGGGGGCAGGGATCACCATCAGCAAAACCGTAACGATCAAAAGGAGCAGATAGACGGTCAGGGCGGTCCAGACCGAGAATCCGCTGACATTTCGGACGGTCAGGAAAGCGACGGAGCAACCGGTCTGCAGCAAAAGGTAAAGAAAGAGCAGATCGGAGACGTCGATGGGAATCAATCCGCAGGGATGCGCCTTTTCGCTGTCGGCAACGACGTAGAGATAGACGATCTGCATGATCACGGCAAGAGCAGGGAAGCCCCATGCCAAGGTGAAAAAGAGATCGTTTTCCAACCGCATGAAGAATGCTAAAAAGAGAAAGAGCGGAAACAGCAGAAGACACTCGATAAAATGGAGCAGGTTTCGTTTTTTCATAATCATATCCTTTGAAAACAAATGATAATTCTCATCATATATTAGCACATATTTGTCGGAAAATCAACCTTCAAATGTAAACATCTTCTGAATATGCGATTTTATACCGAGAAAAAATTTGTCCGAACTCGCCAAGGGGGATTGACAGAGCGACAGAAATGTGATAAAATATCAATAATATTATGATTTTGGAGGATTTACATCACATGGATGAATTTCTGAGTTTTTTGTTGACCTCGATTACCGATATCGTGTTCCGTCTTGCGATCGCTGCGGTAATTGTCCTGGTCGGTTTCAAGGTGGCGGACAAGGTCACTAAGGCGATTCTCAATTCCAAGAAGATGCAGACGGTTGACAAAACCGCACGCAGCTTCATTGCAAGCTTTGCCAAGATCGGTATCAAGGTCGTTCTGGTAGTGATCGCGATTTCCGTAATGGGCATCAATATGACCTCCGTGGTCGCATTGCTGACCACCGCGGCTGCTGCCGTCGGTCTGGCACTGCAGGGTGGTCTGTCTAACATCGCCGGCGGTCTGATCATTCTGATCTTCAAGCCCTTCAAGGTAGGCGACTACATCGTTTCCTGCGGCGAGAGCGGAACCGTTTCCGAGATCAATATGTTCTACACCATTCTGAAGACCCCCGACAACAAGACCGTTTCCATTCCCAACGGCTCCATTTCCAATTCTACCATGGAGAACCTGTCTGCCGAGAATATGCGTCGTGTGGACATCTCGGTTACCGTTGATTTCGACGCCAACATCGAGGGCATTCAGGCACTGCTGAAGCAGATCGCCGAGAGCAACGAACTGGTGGTTACCGACGCAGAGGCGCCTTACGTACCGATCACCGGCTACAGCGAGCGTGGCGTTGATCTCCAGCTCCGCGCATGGACCAAGGGTGAAAACTACTGGACCGTAGTTTTCGCACTCAACGACAGTATCAGAGCAGGCTTCGAAAAGTATGACGTCAAGTTCGCGCTTCCCAAGGTGGAGGTTCGCAAGGACTAATTCTGTATGAATGTGCAAAAGCCGCTCTATAGCGGCTTTTGTTTTGTATGTGACGAAAAGAATCAATCCGTGCATCCTACGGGGACGTACGGTAACATTTTGAGGTGAATATACATGAAAGACTTTGTGATTATTACCGATTCTGCTTGCGACGTAAAACCTGCGCTCCTTGCCGAATGGGGCGTTGAAAACATCGAACTGAGCTTCCGCTTCGACGCGGACGACCGTGATTACTTTAACTGCGATATGCCGATCCGTCGGTTTTACGATCGGATGCGAGGCGGCGATATCGCCAAAACCGCCGCCATCAATCCCGAACGCTTTGCAAACACGTTTGAGCCGTTCCTGCAACAGGGCAAGGACGTACTGCACCTGAGCTTTTCCTCCGGGCTCAGCATCACCTGCAACTCTGCACGGCTTGCGGCAGAGGAGCTGACGGAAAAGTATCCCGAACGCAAGATCATCGTGGTAGATACCCTGGCGGCATCGGCAGGACAGGGACTTTTGGTCTATCTGACTGCCCAAAAGCAGAAGGAAGGCTGCACCATCGAAGAGGTGGCGGACTATGCCGAGCAGATGAAGCTGCAGATCTGCCATTGGGTCACGGTAGACGATCTGGTCTATCTGAAGCGCGGCGGACGTATCAGTCCCACCGTTGCGCTGGTGGGCAAGGCGCTGGGCATCAAGCCCATCATTCACGTGGATAACGACGGCAAATTGGTCAGCGTTTCCAAGGTCAGAGGCAGAAAGCACGCGCTGGCAACCGTGGCGGAAAAGTACACCGAGCTCGCCAAGGATCCTGCGGGCGGAACCGTATTCATCTCCCACGGCGACTGCCTTGAGGATGCCGAAAAGGTCGCGGAGCTGGTCGAGACTGCCACCGGCGCCAAGACCGCGCTGATCACCGACATCGGTCCCGTTATCGGTGCTCATGCAGGTCCCGGTACCATTGCGCTGTTCTTCGTGGGAAAAGAGAGATAAAGAAATCCTGCTGATTGGGATGCCCAATCGGCAGGATTTTTATAATTCGATCCAATAGCGTTGCTCTACGATACCGTCCGCTTCAATCTCGTTTTCGAGGATGCCGCCGTTTCGCTGAATGCTTCTCGCCGATCCGATATTGTCCTTGTCGCAGACCATCAGTACTCGATCAATGCCCAGCTTTTTGCACTCTTCCAGCGCAAGTCCGATCATAGCGGTGGCGATCCCTTGGCGCCGTTCGGAGGGGCGAATGCCGTCACCGATGTGACCGCCGTCAAGCAGAAGCCGTTCGTTCAAATAGTGACGGATGTTGACGGCACCCATGAAAACGTCTCGCTCCTCGTCAAGGCAAAAGAAGGTGGAATCAGGGACGAGACTTCCCGTATCGTCTTTGACCTCTAAATGATCCAAATAATAGTCGAAATTGCGGTAATCATTCTTCCGAATGGCGTATGGAATGATCTTCTCGCCTGTTGTTGACCACTCGTCCATCATTTCGGTAAGATGAATTCTGTATGCAGGCGTGAGTTTAACCAGCTTGAGTTGCATTTTATTTCTCCTTAGTCCAGGATCGTTACCCAATGCTCCGCACGATGTGCGTCAAAGCACATTCGAATTTGTTCCTCGTTATTTTTCTCGGTTGCAAGCGGCGGGAGCTGATCAATGGAGAAGTACCGGCTGGCGGTAGTTTCAAGATTGGGAGTAAACTCGCCGCCCACTACGGTGCAAAGGACGAAGATTTTGCAAACTTTATAGGCGTACCGAGGCTCATTGTGCTTCTCCCGATCCTGCACTGCGATCACCAGATCGGCGGTAACGTCCAGCCCCGCCTCTTCCTTGACTTCCTTGATCGTATTCTCTTTTACCGAAACGTCCACGTCCACCCAACCGCCGGGAAGCGACCATTTTCCGCATCGCTCCTGCACCAACAGGATCTCGTCATCCTTGAAAATAGCGGCGCGCGTGTCCAGCTTGGGCGTCTGATAGCCCGTTTCGTTGCAAAAAAGATCTTTTACCGTTTGCAGCGGCAGATCGGATTGCAGGGCGATCATTTCTGCCGCAATGGCGCGGATTTCCTCATATCGCTCCCGATCAAAGGGGTCTTTGCCGTAGTACAGACCCGCCTGTGCGATGCTTTGCAGTTTGATCGCAAAATCCAGCCATTTCATATCCTCAGCCATGTGGGAAGTCTCCTTAGATTCAGATTTTTCACAAAAAGCCTCGGTTTCCCGAGGCTTTTCTCATACGGTTACGCTTCGATCTCCGCAACCACGTCGTTCATGTTGTACATTCCCGCGGGCTTGCCGATGACGTAAGCCGCCGCACGGAGCGCACCGCTGGCAAAGACCGAGCGGGAGCCTGCCGAGTGGGAGAGGGTGACTACTTCCTCCGCACCTGCGAAAATGACGCTGTGCTCGCCCACGATGGAGCCGCCGCGGATGGCGTGAATGCCGATCTCCTCCTTCGCCCGCTTCTGACGGACGGCGTGGCGGTCGTAAGTATAAACGGGATCGTAGGGGACTTCTTCAGCAATCGCGTCGGCAATCATCAGAGCGGTTCCGCTGGGCGCGTCCAGCTTGTTGTGATGGTGCGCCTCCACGATCTCGATGTCGAAATCATCCCCCAGCATTGCCGAAGCCTTGCGGCACAGGGAGATCAGCAGGTTGATGCCCACCGACATATTGCGGGAGAAGAACACGGGGATGGTAGCTGACGCTTCCTGCATCATGGCGTTCTCCTCGGGAGTGTGACCGGTGGTACAGACCACGAGGGGCATCTTCTTTTCTTTCGCATAGGCGAGAAGCTCAGGCAGGGCAGAGTGGTGGGAAAAATCCACGATCACGTCTGCCGCTTCTTTCACCTCGGCAATATGCTTGTACACCGGCGCACCGACCGCGTCGGCACCCTCGCCGGTAATATCCACGCCTGCCGCCAACGTATATTTATCGTTGGCACGGATCAGCTCGGCGGTAGCTCGTCCCATACGACCGTTGGCACCGCAGAAAATAATACGAATAGGATTCATTTGAAATCTCCTTTGGATGTAAGTATATTTACGCTCAATGCAAAAAGTATTTGTTACTATTTCAGCGTATCGCTAAAATATATGGATATTCCGAGAGGGGGAAGAAACCATCTCAAACGCCGAAGTT
>JAFTOC010000039.1 GCA_017451585.1 Clostridia bacterium | reverse complement strand
TTCAGAGAGAAAAACTCTCCGGAATCGTCAGCGTTTTTTGCATTTTTTCTCAATTTGTTTCACTGCAAAACTTCGTTTGCTTAAATCGCATGAAAAAAGGAGCTTCGCTTGATACGAAACTCCCTTTTGTCTTCAGTCTGGGCTTCCCCTTGAGGGGAAGCTGTCACAGCAGACGCCGCCAAGCGGTGTCTGCTGTGACTGATGAGGTGTATAATGAACCAAACGAATAATTCCCAACTTACAGGAATTTCTAAAGTATTAAGAAAAAACATGACCAAAGAGGAAAAACATCTTTGGTATGATTTTTTGAAACAATTACCTCAAACGGTCAATCGCCAAAAAGTGATTGGTAAATACATTGTGGATTTCTATTGTTCAAGCGCAAAAATAGTGATTGAGCTGGACGGCTCACAGCATTATACAGAAGAAGGAAAGCAAAATGATCACGAACGTGACGCGTATCTGCATCAGTTGGGCATTACCGTATTAAGATATTCCAACTTGGAAATACATAAGAATTTTGATGGTGTATGCGCAGATATTTTGCGAAGGATTGACACCTCATCCGTCATACAGCCGCCTGCGGCAACTGTATGACACCTTCCCCTCAAGGGGAAGGCGTGTGACCGAAACCGCACTTGTATAGGAAGACTCGAACTTGCGCAAAGCATAATTGTATCTTTTTGCACTACAACACGAACCGCCTCGGCATTTCTGCCGAGGCGGTCATCTTTTGTATCTTTGGATCACTCGTCAACTTCCGGGAGCTCTACGGTAACGTCTTTGAGCGTAACCGTAATGACGTTTTCCATATATATGGATTCATCTTCGCCTTGCAGGTACTCAATGAACACGTACGCACCGTCTTTTTTCTCAAAAGATATGGACAATACGGGATTTGCGCCGTAGCTGTCGTGGAAATTCTCTTCTTGCTCTACGATCGCATTCACAGCTTCTTCGGTCATCACATACCGATCGCCGTCTTTTCTGTAATTATCAATCTTCCAAACGAGCTCTTCATCACTTACCATGGAAAAACGGATCTCCATCTCGTCTTCCAGATACTCATCCCAACCGTCATCGTCATAGCTGAAGCCATACGCCTCCCATTTTCCAGAGGAATTAAAATACACCTTCTCATTGGCAAAATCATAATATCTGACCATGGTCACGGTACCATCAGTCGTGTTTTTCAGCAGATCTCCGTCCCGCTCGTAAGTATAAGTGAATGTCTTCTCTCCGTCCTCGGTTCCGTAACGAACGACCCTGTGAATGATCATATCCGCATCCGAGCGAACCGATTCCATATACTCTTCAGGAGTGGGAGGCGTGTTGCCGTCAGACTCGTTTTGGCAAGCGGTCATTGACGTAACTGCCCAAACACCTGCCAGCAGAAGCGCAAGGGTCTTGGTGAATTTTTTCATATCTGTATCATCCTTTCAGATTATTTTTCTGTTTTGCTACTATCAGTATAGCATAAAACGATGGATTTGTAAAGCCTTTTTTGCGAATTGCCCCCCAAAAGAGATCTCCCCGTCTCGATTTCAAGGCAAAGCAACCGTCCCTACACCTATAAATCCCCAAAAAGCCGCGATTTGTTGCAACGGTTTTCGAAAAACCGAAATTATTTTCAAAAACCTTCCCATTGACGATCTTAGCCGTTCCGTGTAAAAATCCGGCTCCGCAAGCAATTGCGGCGCTTTTTGAAAAAGTTTTTGGTAGAGTTTGAGGGGCTGTAAAAAAGTCTTTTGTCAACTCAAAAGCTCCCTCCGATGCAGACACTTCGTTTACTGCGAGACTGAGGGAGAGTGCGCTACTATGGAAGTTTTGCTGTGTTTTATAGTCGCGCAGGCTCCCTCAGTCGCCTACGGCGACAGCTCCCTCTCGGAGGGAGCCTTGATACAACCGAAAAAACCATTGCTATAGTGAAAATTTCACTTTTGCAATGGCTTTTTCTTTTCTTATTGCCCTTATGCGGCGATTCCTTTTTTACAGCACCTTTACATTATACTATTTCTCTTACTCCGGCAGTCTCACCGTAAAGACGCACCCCTGATTGGGCGCGGACTTCACGTCGATGGTGCCGCCGCACAGGACGACCGAGCGCTTGGCAATCGACAGCCCCAGCCCATTTCCTTCCGATTTGTGGGAGGTGTCGCCCTGATAGAACTTGTCGAAGATCCGCGCGGCGGTCTCCTCGTCCATGCCGGGACCCTCGTCAATGACCTCCACCACGATCTGCCGCTCCTCCCGACGGAGATTGATCCGCAGCTCGCTGTGATCGGGCGCGAACTTGATGGCGTTGTTCAGCAGATTGCGCCAAACGTGGGAGAGCAGCTCGGCGGAGCCCTCGTATTCGATGCTTTCCAGCTCGGGAGAGATACACAGATCCTTCTTTACCCAAGCCCCCTCCAACAGCAGGATCTCGCTTCGCAGCTGCTCGTCAAGCGAAAAACGGGTCTTGTCGGTGACGATGGTCTGATTCTCCAGCTTGGACAGTAGCAGCACGTTGGCAGACATCCCCGCCAGCCGATCCGACTCGGCGATGATGATGTCGATGTACTCCCGTCTCTGCTCCTCGGTCAGATCCTCGTTGTAAAGCTCACGGGCGAAGCCGCGGATCGAGACGATGGGCGTCTTGAACTCGTGAGAGAAATTGTTGATAAAGTCGTTGCGGAAGATCTCGTTGTGCTCCAACTCCTCTACCATCAGGTTAAAGCTGACGATGAGCTGGCTCAGCTCCGATTGTCCCGGCTGTTCGGGGATCCGCACCGAAAAATCGCCTTTTCTGACCTGTTTGGTGGCATTGGTCAGCTGCTTCAGCGGGCGGAGCGTACGTCCCGACCAAAGGGTCAGCAGCATCATCGCCAGCAGGATGTTGAAAATGATCGGCAGCATCATCAGAAGCGGAATAGGCATCCCACGGATCGGCTGAAGCCGAATGATATAGCCTACCACGAACACCGAACTGACCAGCATACCCGACAGAACCAGCAAGATCCAGCTGACCGCCACCAGCATAAAGCGGAGCGTCCGCATTTTTTTGATCTGATGCTCAGGCGGCACGGGCACGGATCGATACTCTTGATTGCGCTCTTTTTTCACAGATACACCTCTTATTTGGAGTAGACCGCTTTATATCCCAGCCCCCGCATGGTGATGATCTGAAAGTCGGGGCTGTCGCGGAACTTGTCACGGAGCCGATTGATATGCACGTCCACCGTCCGCTCGTCGCTGGAGGAGTCCATATCCCAGATCTCGTCCATCAGCTGACGGCGGGTAAAGATCTTGTTCTGATAGGAAAGCAGCTTAAACAGGAGCAAAAACTCCTTTTGGGGCAGTTCGTACCGCTTCCCCGCCGCAGTGACCGAATAGCTGTTGTAATCCAGGACGGTGTCGCCCACGGTCAGCTTCTTCTCGGAAACGATGCGGGAACGCCTAAGCAGTGCGGCAATGCGGAGCAGCATCTCTTCCTCGTCCACGGGCTTGGTCATATAGTCGTCGGTGCCGATAATGAAACCGCGCTTCACGTCCGCAGGGGTCTCGCGGGCGGTGACCATCAGAATCGGCAGATCACTGCCGCCGTCGCGCAGCTCTTTGGTAAAGGCAAAGCCGTCCATTCTGGGCATCATCACGTCCAGCACCACCAGATCAATATGCTTTTGATCCATCAGCTCCAGCGCATCCAGCCCGTCCTTGGCGGTGTAGACCGAGTAACCGTTGCGCTCCAACACCGTCTGCATCAGCCGTCTGGCGTGGGGATCGTCTTCTACCACTAATATATGAAACATCAATTATCACCTCGTTCATAGGATACACCCTAAATATAAACTCTTTGTGAACTTCGGAAAATATCTTCCAAAAGGGAGAAGAATTTCATATTCGGTTCACAAAATAGGGGTACAATCATTGCAGAAAATCAATCGGCGGAAATGATCCGCAAGGAGAAACGAATGCGATTTATGGAAAGACTCGCCCGCTTTTTCGCGGGTCGGTACGGGATGGATTCCCTTTACACTGCCCTGACGGTGGTCAGCTTCGCGCTGATGATCGTCAATCTGTTCATCGGCTCGACGATCATCACAATACTGGTCTTCGCCCTTCTGATCTGGTCGATGTTCCGCTCTTTATCGAGAAACATTCCCGCCAGACAGCGGGAGAATGCGGTCTGGGTGAAGTTTTGGAAGAAGATCACCTTCGGAAAAGGTCCCGTGCGAAACTACACCCCCTACGGAAACTACGGCAACGGCTACGATCCCTACGGCGGTTATCAGAGCAGCTACGGCAACGCCGGCGGTTATCAGACCGATTACAGCGGCTTTGGCAGTCAGTCCGCACCGCCGAAAAAGAAGAAGGTCAAGCTGAAGACCGACAAGGAGCACTGCTTCCGCATCTGCCCCGAATGCCGCGCCAATATCCGCCTGCCCAAGAAAAAGGGCAAGCACACGGTAGTCTGCCCCCGATGCAAGTGCCGGTTTGAGGTGAAGATCTAAGAAGGCGGGAATTGTCCGCAACAACTTCGTAGGGAACGGTCTTGACCGTTCCGCCCGAACGGTCTGCACCGAGGTAACGGTCGGCGGGAATTGTTTGGATCGCGGGCTCCTTCCGTCATTTGCTTCGCAAATGCCACCTCCCGCAGAAAGCGAAGCGTCTGCATCGGAGGGAGGCTTGATGTGTTCGCAACACCCCCGTAGGGAACGGTCTTGACCGTTCCGCCCGAACGGTCTGCACCAAGGTGACAGTTGGTGCGTCCCGTTCGATGCCGCCTACGGCGGCGCGGACAGTCCGGGAGACCTGTCCCTACAAGGTTGGTAGGTGCAGTTCGTTCTCACCTCGTAGGGGAGCCCGCCCCACGCTCCTCTTTCTCTAAATAACGCAACAGCCCGACGGAACTCGTCGGGCTGTTGCGTTAAGCCTTGGTTTTGGACACAAACCAAGACTCGTGCATTTCTTGCAAAAATTCCTTCGTAATAGGATACCCCGCTTCTTCTCCAATCACCGCATCTATCCCACAGCGGGGACAGAGGGCGGTACCGCAGCCCTCCTTCAACCAATCGGTGATCTCGTCAGGGGAGTAGATGCTTTGGCAGTGGAAGCAACCGCAGATTTTACTTTTCGACAAATCATCGTGGTTGCGGGTGCAGTGCTTATGGGCGGATCGGAGCTGTTCGTTCATAAAATCACCTCTGAATAAAACGGATCCTCTCGCCAATCGGTAGGATTAGTGTAGATGTATCTGACATGCTCTTCGTAATCCTCACGATTACGAATGATGTGATCATGAAAGCCACGTTGCCAAATGTTCCTGCCGTATTCTTTGTTACAGAAGCGCTTAAACGTTGATACAAACCGCGAAACGGTGGAATGTTGCCTTGTAGGGGCCGACGTCCTCGACGGCCCGCCCGCCTGCACGAACAATAACAAGTGAACATGATTTGGCATGATTACATATCGGTCTACGGATATATTCCCGTAAAAATCATTGAGTTGATGGATTATTTTATCCGCTATCCTTCCGTGCGGTGCGAGTTCTACGGACGGGCCGTCGAGGACGTCGGCCCCTACAACGCGAGATAACATACATCGCCGGTTCTCCGTGCATATCGTTAGGAAATATGCGGCGGTGTTGTTGTAATCATAATTGTTGAAGTCTTGTCGGCTTTCTGTTTGGAAATTCGTTCTCCATATTCAATCCCCGGACGGCAAGCATTTGCCGTCCTTTTCCAAAAGTTTTTAGGGGTTCGGGGGCTTTTTACAAAAAGCCCCCGAGAAAATCATTTATTCCACCACGACCTCGCCGCCGTCTTTGACGGTGATGGTCATACCGTCCTTGACGTAGTCCAAGAACTCGTCGCCGAGGCTGTCCACGACCGGCATGGTCACGTCGTCCACCCACACGTCAGCCAGGATCGCACCTGCCGCCGCCAGGGAGTCGATGGGCTTGGAGAAGAGCATACAAGCGGGCTGGCGCTTCATCGCACAAGCGCAGTAGAGCACCAGACCGCCGGTGGTAGAGCCGATGGTCATGGGCAGACAGAGCGCCTTGTCCAGCATCTGCTTGCCGTACAGATCGGGATTGTTCTGGTCGCCGCAGGTAGCGGTCTTATCGCCAAACTGGAGCGCCTTCTGGAAGGAAGCCAGGGTGTTGAGACCGCCGTGAGAGACCAGCGCCTCAGCGGTGACCGTGCCGGGTGCTACCACCCGTCCTTTGAATACTTTCATCAGTTTGCGCCTCCTTTGGTGATCTGCATCAGGATCTCGTCGTCGGTGTAGTACCGCGAGGTAGTGTAGGTGCGGAGCTTATTGGACGAGGTGATGACCGGCATCTTCGCACACAGGGGATTGTTCATATACATCAGCGGGCAGATGTAAGAGGTGATGACACCGGTCGCCTTCAGGCGCGCGGCGTACTCGGTCTTCTCGAACTCACGGAGCACGGCGGGAGAAGCGGTGAAGACGGTGGGGATGACCACCTTCTTGTTGCCGGCTTCCTTGAGCGACGCCTCTACCTTGTCGGTCCAGGACTTGAGCTGCTCCAGACTCATGTGAGGACATCCCATGAAGCAGAGCTTGGGAGTGGCGTCGGGATTCTTCCAGATCACGGGATAGGACTTGTAAACTCGCTCCAGCTCGGCGTCGTCGATGACGTAGACCTGCGCACCCTCTGCGATCAGGGCTTCGCCCTGCTCTACCGCTTCGGGAGTCAGGTTGGCGATGTGATACAGACCCACCGCGCCGTTGGAGGCGGTGGCGGCACCGAAGTCCTTCAGATAGGTGCAAGCGGCGTCGGTCAGCTCGGTGCCGATCCACTGATCCAGCCCCTTCACATAGGGGACGGCTTCCATCACCTTCATACCGATGGCGGAGCCCAGCAGCTGTGCCTCGGGCTTTTTGGTAGTTTTGATCTCCACGATCCAGGTCGCCTTTCTACCCTCGTCGGTCAGCAGACCGAACTCGGGCACAAATCCCGCGATGGAGCCCATGATGTCGATGATACCCGAGTTGCGGTTACATCTTGCGCCCAGCACCGAGTTGGCGTAGACCACGGCGGAGGATTCCGCCCAGGAGAGGACCTCGCCCTTCTGCGGCTTGTTGCCTACCTCGTCCATATAGCAGGTACAGGTGAAGGCGTCGTCGGCAAGAAGCCCCAGCTCCTTGAGCTGACCCTCGTAGAAGTCCTGGGTCGAGTACATGAATTTATTGAAGATCAGCTTCTGCAGGAAATTGGCGGGGACGTTCTTGTCCACGGGGCGGGGATCCACCGAGAATTTCTGCTCGGAGGTAACGCCCGCGTCGATCAGCTCCTGCATCAGGTTAAAGACGGGTTTCATCATCTTCAGACCGAAGGAGGTCACCAGATGGTTGTACTTAGAGGTAACTGGAACCATTCTTTCAGCGTTGAAGGCGTCACCGTACATGACGAGGGTCTTCATAACCTTCGCCATGGTCTCGCCCTTGGAGCCGTCCAGAATGGCTTGTTGTTCAGGGGTTAAATACATAATATACTCCTTAAATTATAAATTGAATCATTATTTTTTCTCACCAAAACCATATAGAAAAAACGCACAATGTAAGGATCGTCATCGCACCGGTAATTCCCAACACAATTAAACCTTGCGTCCAATATTTCTTCCCGATTGCCTGCTCTTTCTTCCCTTGGAAAGCAACCAGCGCAGCTATCGATATGGCAATAGACGGGAACATCCACAAATAATACATATACCCCGCAAAACTCCACGGCTCCCATAGGGCCAGTACATTAAACACAGCCACTAAAATGCCCAGAATCCAATGAATACCTGCCACTATATAATTGCAAATCAACAGTTTTTTCATTTTGGGTGTTTCCTTTCATTCCATTATTTATCTCCCATCACGAGGAATAGAGTTTGCTCTGCCAACTCTATCACTCCATAGGCTCTCCTTCCGGGAGAGCTCCTGCGAAGCAGGTGAGAGGGGTCAACCGCATTCCTGCGACTCACACTCTGTGCTCCCCGTTCGCTCTTTTCAAAGGTGCAAATCCCTACGGGATTTGAATTTGATCGCTGTTTTGTACCTTTCCGCTTGTGCAGAAAGGTACCCAAAGGCACACTTCAGGGGCTCCGCCCCTAAAGGTAACCCCGTGGGTCGCGTCTGACCGATTCCGCAAGCGGAATCTCGACGCTCCATGGGCAAAGGCGTTTCTTTCAGCGACAGAGGTGTAGCTCGGTGAAAAAGGGTGTACTGTCTCACTCCGAGTCGTGGAATGCAGTTGCTACGCAACTGCGCGCCGTGGCATTCCTCAGCGACACCAATCCGAAATCGTTTCCGATCGAATCATATTTTGCTTTCTGTCCGTGCAAACAAAGTGCATCCCCAACGCCGCAAGTATTTGCGGCGTTTATAGAAAGTTCTTGGAGATTCCTAAGAACCTTCTTTCAAGAAGGTTCTTAGGTGGGTTCCAAGGGCAGAGCCCTTGGCGGGGTGCGGGGCGGAGCCCTGCATTTAGATTAAATCTTCATGCACACGTCCCAGGCGCCCCAGATGACGGTGCGGAGGTTGCCGACCTTGGCGGCGTCGCCCACGATGTGGATCTTGCCGCTCTTTTTAGCGACGGGCGCGGGATTGTAGCCCACCGAGAGGATCACCGAATCGGCGGGGATGTCGGTGGCGGTGCCGTCCTTGGCGGCGATGGTGACACTGCCCTCCTTGATCTCCTTCACACCGGTTTCCAAATGCACGGGAACCTCGTTCGCCTTGAAGAAGTCGCGGAGGAAGGATGTGTTGGCAAGGCAGATACCGGGGGTGGTGATCAAATCGTCCTGCATCTCCACGATGGCGGGCTTCTTGCCCTGCAGATAGAGCTCGTAGGCGATCTCACAGCCGGTCAGACCGCCGCCGATGATCACTACGTTGTCGCCCACGGGAGCTTTTCCAAGCAGGAAGTCCACCGCCTGCACGGCACGGTCTGCACCGGGGATGGGAATACGCTTCGCTACGCTGCCGGTCGCCACGATCACCTCGTCGGCATCCAGCGATTTTACGTCGGTGACCTCGGTGTTCAGCTTCACCTCGATGGCGGGATACTTGGTCAGCTCACGACGGTACCAAGCGATCAGCGCACGATCCTTCTCCTTGAAGGAGGGAGCCGCCGCCGCGATGAACACGCCGCCCAGCTCGCCCGACTTCTCGTACAGCGTGACCTTGTGACCGCGCTTTGCCAGCACGATGGCGGATTCCATACCGCCGATGCCGCCGCCGATGACGGCGACCTTCTTCTGCTTCTTGGCAGGCTCGACGTAGTGCTTCTTCGACTGCATCGTCTCGGCGTTCAGCGCACAACGGGCAAGTCCCATGGTATCGGAGAGATCCTGCGTGTTATAATGTCCCTTGGAGGAGGAGAAGTTGAAACAGCCGCTGTGACAGCAGATGCAGGGCTTGATGTCCTCCAGACGGTTTTCGATCAGCTTGGTGATCCACTCGGGATCCACCAAAAATTGGCGGGCAACGCCCATGGCGTCGATCTTGCCTGCGGCGATCGCCTCGGCACCCACGTCGGGCTCCATGCGTCCCGCACAGACCACGGGGATGTCCACGAACTGCTTGATATGGGCAACGTCCTCCAGATTGCAGTTCTGCGGCATATACATAGGCGGATGCGCCCAGTACCAGCTATCGTAAGTACCGTTGTCTGCGTTGAGCATATCGTAGCCCGCATCCTGCAGATATTTCGCCGCGCGCTCGGACTCTTCCATATTTCTGCCCAGCTCGGGCGCGTCGTCACCGGGAACGATGCCCTCGGCAAAGCCCTTCAGCTTGGACTCGACCGAATAGCGGAGCGATACGGGGAAGTCTGCCCCGCACTCCTTCTTGATGGCTTGTACCACCTCTGCGGCAAAGCGGTAACGGTTTTCAAAGGAGCCGCCGTACTCGTCGGTGCGCTTGTTGTAAAACTCGATAGCGAACTGATCCAGCAGATAGCCCTCATGCACCGCGTGCACCTCCACGCCGTCCACACCCGCGTCCATGCAAAGCTTGGCGGTCTTGGCAAACGCCTCGATGATCTCGTGGATCTGCTCCTTGGTGATCTCGGGGCATTCGATGTCGGGCGCCCAGCGGGCAGGCTGAGGGCTGGGAGACGCCAGCTCGTGGCTGGTATCAATAATGGGCTTGATAATAGCACGGGTGAACTTCTTCTTGTGCAGAGGGCCCACCAGCTCGGTGATCGCCCAGCTTCTGCCCATACCGGCGGTGAGCTGGATAAAGAGCTTGGCACCGGTCTTGTGGATCTCGTCCATAAAGACCTTCAGCTCCTTGAACATCTTGGGGTTCTGCCAGAGCCACTTGCCCCAGAAGGTGTCTCTGAGGGGCGCGATGCCGGGGATGATCAGACCGACGTTATTCTTCGCACGCTCCAGAAAGAGCTTTGCCGCCTCCTCGTCGAATCCGCAGCCGGTCAGCTCAAACCAGCCGAAGAGGGAGGTGCCGCCCATGGGGCACATGACGATGCGGTTTTTGATTTCTACGTTGCCGACTTTCCAGGGGGAAAACAGGGCTTGATATTTAGGGTTCATTTGATCCATTGGGATAGTCTCCTTTCTGTGAATCCCTATGATATGATTGATTATACAACAATTTCGCAAAAATTGCAAGTCTTTTATTAAAAAAGCGCAAAAATAACTATTGGCAGAACCGTTTTTTTATGCTATAATATGAACAACGGTTAATAATCGACCCCAATCTACGTGAGGTGATCGAATGAGACGATTCATCAGCGGGGTTCTCTGTCTGACGCTGCTGGCAACGGGACTGCCCCTTGCCGCCTGCAAAAGCGGAGACAAACCCACCGAAACCACAACCAACGAAAAGGATCAAGGAGGATCTATGAACAACGGCAAATCAAACGCAACCATTTACGGAATGCTCACCGAGGATCTGGTAAATCCCGTGGGCATCGACGACGGCACCCCGGTCTTTAGCTGGAAGGTGCAATCCGACGAGATCGGCTGGCTCCAATCGGCCTATCAGATCGTGGTCAAAAACGGTGACGCCACCGTGTGGGACAGCGGTAAGGTCGAGGCAGGCGAATCGGTAGGCATCGAATACGCGGGCGAGGATCTGCAATCCTCCACCGAGTATCAATGGAGCGTCACCGTCTGGGATCAGAAGGGCGACTCCAAGACCTCGGACACCGCCACCTTCGAGATGGGGCTTTTGGGCACCAAGCCCTTCAAGGACGCTGATTGGATCAGCTATGCGTCCTCCTCTCTCTATGCGGGGACTACGTACACCATCGACTTTGACTTTATCATCGATCGGGACAATCAGGGCTTCTGCTTCGGAATGGAAGACAGCGGCACCTTCGTCATGTGGCAGGTCAACACCAAATCCAGCCCCGGCAGAGTCCTGCTCCGCCCCCACTTTAAGTCGGGCGGCAACTGGACTGCTTATCCCGGCGGTCCCGGTAACGTGCAGGCGGTGGACGTCACCGACGCCATCGGCTACAGCGGCACCGAGATCATCGGCAAGACGATCCACGAGCGCATCGAGGTAGACGGCAGAACCATCAAGACCTACTTCGGCTCCGACGCCGACAACCTGACCCTCGCTTCTACTTACACCCATAGCGCCAATATCCCCCTCTCCAATATCGGCGTACGCCATAACACCGACGCCACCGCCGATAAGGAGATCGCCCGCTACGACAACATCGTCCTCCGCGACGCCGATGGCAACGTGATCTATACGACCGACTTCTCGGGCGAGAAGAGCGGCTTTGTCGGCTCCTCCTACGCCACCTTGGAAAACGGTATGCTGAAGATGGGCACCGAATCCACCACCGGCGAGTTCATCGCGTACCTGTCCGATTCCGATTCCCTGCCCGCCTTCCGCAAGGAGATTACCGTAAAGAGCGGTCTGATCTCGGCTAAGCTCTACACCTCGGGACTGGGCGTGTACGAAGCCTACGTCAACGGTGAGCGCATCGGCAGAAAGTACGCCGACGGCAGCGTGGAATACTGCGAGTTGAAGCCCGGCTTCACCGAAATGGCGGATCGCAAGTTCTACACCACCACCGACGTCACCTGGATGCTCACCGAGGGAGAGAACGTCCTCTCCGCCGTGGTATCGGGCAGCTGGTGGAGCGACCAGGCGGCGGCAAAATACGGCAAGAACGACGCTTTCCTGGCAAAGCTGATCCTCACCTATTCCGACGGCACCACCGAGACCGTGGTCACCGACACCACCTGGAAGACCGCAAAAGAAAGCGCCGTGATCTTTGCCGACATCTACACCGGCGAGACCTACGACGCCCGCGTGGATCAGTCCTGGATGAAGTCCGGCTTCGACGACAGCTCGTGGGCGTCTCCCGTGGTCAACACCGAGTTCAAGGGCACCATCTGCGCGTGGCTGGGCTCTCCCATCACCGTCCGCGAGGATCTGAACCGCGATCCCGTATCGGTCACCGTTTACAAGGGTGCCACCGGCGAGACCTCGGAGCAGTACGGCAAGATCAACCTGCTGAAGACCTACGGTGACGAGTCCTTCACCCTGAATGCAGGCGAGACTGCGCTGATCGACTTCGGTCAGAACTTCTCGGGCTGGGAAGCCTTCACCGTAGAGGGCAACGCAGGCACCGTTCTCACCATCGAGCACGGCGAGATCCTCAACGACAACAACGGTCTCAAATCCCGCGGCAACGACGGCCCCGAGGGCTCCATCTACAACGCCAACTACCGTAGCGCGGCTGCCACCACCGTCTATACGCTGGCAGGCGGCGGCAAGGAGAGCTATCACCCCTCCTTCAGCTTCTACGGCTTCCGCTATATCGAGATCACCGCTACCGAAACGGTCACCTTCCACAGCGTGGACGGACAGGTGGTCACCTCGGTAGAGCAGGATGCAGGCTTTATCGAGACCTCCGACAAGGACGTAAATCAGCTGATCTCCAACATCCGTTGGGGTCAGTATTCCAACTATCTCTCCATTCCCACCGACTGCCCCCAAAGAGACGAGCGGCAGGGCTGGACGGCAGACACCCAGGTATTTGCCGAGGCAGGTATGTATCTGGCGTTCTCCAAGAGCTTTTTGGAGAAATTCCTCACCGACCTGAGAGATACCCAGCGTGCGGACGGCGCTTATCCCGGCACCACTCCTTCGGGTAACTACGGCGGCGCAGACTGGGGCGGCACCGGCTGGGCAGACGCCGGCATCATCGTCCCCTACACCCTGTACGTCCACTACGGCGACACCGCCGTCATCGAGGACAACTGGAAGGCGATGAAGAAGTACGTGGACTCCTATTTAGGTGCCACCAACGGTCGCGGTCCCCGCAATATCTGGGGCGACTGGCTTGCCTACGAGTCCAACGACAGCGAGATCCAGGATATGCTGGCAGTAGCCTTCTACGCCTGGGACGCGCTGATGATGGCAGAGATGGCGGAAGCCATCGGCAAGACCTCCGACGTAGAGAAGTACATGACGCTCTACGAAACGGAAAAGGAATACTTCATCGAAAAATACGTCAAGGATAACGGACAGCTCAAGCGCGGTGAGCAATCGGTCTGCCTGTACGCGCTCTATCTCGACCTGCTGCCCGACGAAGCCTCCTTTGAGGCGGTGGAAAAGCAGCTGGTCGATAACATCAAGCGCAAGGGCAACCGTCTCCAGACCGGTTTCCTTGGTACCGCCATCATCCTGCCCACGCTGACCAAGATCGGCAGAAGCGACCTGGCGTATACCCTGCTGCTCCAGCACGACAATCCCTCCTGGCTGTACTCGGTAGACCAGGGCGCCACCACCATCTGGGAGCGCTGGAACTCCTACACCATCGAGAGCGGCTTCGGCGACGTGGGTATGAACTCCTTCAACCACTACGCCTACGGATCGGTCGCCGCGTGGATGTTTGACTCCATGGCGGGCATCAACACCTCCACCGAGCAGGGCGGCGTCGGCTTCAAGCGGATCGTGCTGGCACCCCAGCCCGATACCCGTTTGGCGGTCAAGGCATCCTACGACTCGGCGTACGGCACCATCAAGGCAGAGTCTACCTTTGCAGACGACATTTGGACCTATGATTGCACCCTTCCCGCCAACACCACCGGCGAGATCCGCATCCCTGCCGCCGGCGAGCAGTACTGTCTCGTAAACGGCAAAGCGGTCACCGATCTGACCCTTGCGGCAGACGGTCTCACCTGGGTAGGCGCCGAGGACGGCGTGCTGATCTTCGAAGCAGTCGCAGGCAGCTTCCGCTTCGAGACACGGTTGGGATAATACCGTTTATAAACAAAAAAGACGGCAAAGGGCGACCTGCGATAAAGCAGGTTTTACCTGCCGAGAAAATCAATCACGTAGAGGCGTACTGTCGGACGGTAATAAGCCTTCCCCTTGAGGGGAAGGGGGACCGCGAAGCGGTGGATGAGGTCAACTGCACCAACCTCCGCCTCTGTGCAAACCGTATGAGCGGCGGGAGCCGTAGTTGCGCTTGCGCAACTGCCACCCCCGCCCTACGGATGCGGTGCGAACAATTACCGCACAACTCTTGTAGGGGACGGCGCCCACAACGTCCCGTTCGTGCGGTCGATACAGAGCATGGCGGGCGCGAATCGTTCGATGCCGCCTACGGCGCCGGCTCCCTCCCAGAGGGAGCCTTTGGTTTGTGTGCCCCGAAATTCCATCTACTTTTCCTGCTAAGCACTGCTTTTGTGGACACAAAAGTGAGCGAAACTCAAGCAACAGTTGAGAAACAAGAGATACGCTCGATTGAAAAAACTCTCGGAAGATGGTATAATAACATTACTACAAAGGAGGTAGATGCAATGAATATCGGTAATAATATAAAACAATTAAGGCAGCAGAAAAATCTAACGCAAGATCAAGTTGCGGAAAAATTAGGGGTTTCTTATCAAGCAGTTTCGAAGTGGGAAAACAATGCCAATACGCCCGATATTGCACTGTTACCCCAAATTGCGAATTTGTTTGGCGTTTCCATTGATGCGCTGTTCTCGGATAGTATAACGGATTATTCAGATTTACATACCTTTATGAAAGATGATGACATCATACGGGTGGTGCAGATGAGAGGTACCAAAGTATTGAAAGTTTCGCCCACCTTTTCGTCGGATACGCCTCCAATAGAGATAGCTTTTCCGCATGATTGCAATGATAGAACACAGTATTTTAAGGTAGAGGTTTACGGACACGTTATATCTGACAGTTCCATTAACGGAGATGTGGTGTGCCATCAAACTATAAAAAGCAGCACAATTAACGGGGATGTGAAGAGTGAAGGAAACATCGATGTAAATGAATTGAATGCACAGAAAGTCATTTGCAACAATATAACCGATTGCTATAAACTTCAAGCTAAAACAATAGAGTGTGCAGGAAACGTAGCTTCCGCTAATTTGACGTGTGATCAAATCATCTACAAAAAATAATAACACCGCCGAAAGTAACACTTAATTACTTTCGGCGGTATTGTGTTTGGTATATAAACCTGCTTTATCGCAGGTACGCAAATGCCGTCTTTTTTGTTGGAATCAGTCTCCGTCCGTTGCAGGCAGATATAATTCATCCTCTCGCCAACGAATGGGATTTTCGTAGATGTACCGAACCGTTTCTTCATAATCCTGACGGTTGCGAATGATATGATCATAGTAGGATCTCTGCCAAATCGATTGCCCGATTTGCTTTGTAACATACCCTTTCAGCTGCCCCATTACCTTATCAATAGATATCGAACCGACTAACGACTCCTCCACTGTAGGGGAGCGCATTGCGCTCCCGCTCATCTCTGCATGAATCCTCACCAACAAATGGATATGATTGGGCATAATCACATAACAATCAACCGATAAGAGCGGATAGACGCGCGATATATTACGGATCGCCTCATCTACCTTTTCACCGTATGATGATAATTCTACGTTAGACGGGAGCGCAATGCGCTCCCCTACGGTAGCATCGTTTGTATTGTTCCGGCTTTTCCAAAATATTTGTTTGCGTCCGCTTGTGCATAGGGTAATGAAATATGCTCCGGGACGGCTGTAATTGTAATTCTTTAATCGATTTTGTTTTCGTTGGATCAATTCCATAATATTCCCTTTTCATACAGCAATGCTCTACTATCATTCGATCTGGTAGGGGAGCCGCAGTTGCGAAGCAATTGCGGCTCCCGCCTGCTTCTGCATAATCCCCTCTCACTCATAGCATCGAATCGTATCTTCGATCCAATACCCGAACTCACTGCCGGGAGAGTACTTCTCCATCGCCTTCATGCGATGATACAGCGCCACGCCGTCGGAGGGATCGTGCCACAGGTCGGTGAAGACGTAGTTGTAGCCGCCCTTACCCATCTCACGCTCGGCAAATTCAAAGGCGTCCGACCGCACCACGCGGATCTTCTCCCCCGACGCACCAAACTGCGGACGGATGTGCCGCTCGAACAGCGCGACGGCGTCGGCATCCCGCTCTACCACCGTCACCGACTCTACCTCAACCTTACGGGCGACCATGTAGGCGTAGTAGCCAAGCCCCAGACCGTAGGTCAGCACCCGTCCGTACGCCGCCTTAACGTGGGGCGCCATGGTGTTGATCTCGTTAGGGGTGATCAGCATCCACTCCCTGCCGCTCTCCAGCACGCAGGGATATTCGAAGACCTCCTCAAAATAGCCGATCTGCGGGATCAGCCGCCCGTCGGGACGCCAGAGCAGATCATCGCAGGCAAACGCCTCGTAGGGCTTGTATCGGAGCGTGCGAAACTCCCACTTTCCCTCTCGCGCGTCGGGGAGCTTTACCGCACGGTAGTAGGGATCGTCCCGATAGACCGCCGCGTCCAGCGGGCGGAGCATTTCGGGAAAATAGGCGGCGTAGATCTCCCGATGGAAGGCGTTCTCCCCCACCGACAGCCCCAAATAGGCAGCCAGCATCAGCGAAAAGGCGTCCTCTGCCGACAGCGCGCCGTCGGCGGTCAGCTCGCGGATGGCGTCGGCGTCGATGAAATCGGGGCGCTCGTTCAGAAATTCGGACAGCCCTTCCAGCAAAAGACGGTTACAGTGAGCGATCTGCTCGGCATTCAGCATAAAACGGTTCCTCCCGTCCCAATAAACTTACGGCAGTATTATACCACGCGATTTTTCCCCCTGTCAAGGCAAACGTCGCGAAAAAACGTCCGCATCAGCGAGTTTTTTGTTTTTTTCGTACGATTCGTCACGGAATATTCATTTTTATCTGTTATACTGAGATAATTGTACGCTAAAATTGAAAGGATGTCTTTTATGCAAAAGCTCAGATTTCTTTCCCTGCTGCTGACGGCCGTGCTGCTCTGCCCGACGTTGCTTGCCTGCAGCTCCGGCGCCGACGCCGATTCCACCACCGACGCGGGCAGTGACACAACTTCCGACCGCACCACGCAGATCGTATCGAACTCCCCCTACGACGAGCCCGACACCGAGATCACCGACTCTGCCGACGGTAAGACCCGCGTGGTCTACGCCCTCTCCATCGAAAATTCCGGCGAGATCGCCGGCGAGACCCAGCAGACCGTCCGCGACGGAACCACCGAGGTCACGGCTACCGCGTGGGTAGGCTACGAGTTCGTCCGCTGGAGCGACGGCAACACCTCTCCCACCCGCTCGGGCGATACGGGCGAGGCAGGCAAGACCACCACGCTCTACGCCATCATGCAGCCGGTCTATCTGGAAATGCCCGTACTGCACATCACCACCGAGACCGGTGCCGACGTCACCTCCAAGGACGAGTACATCTTAGGCACTCTGACCATCACCAACTGCGACGCGGAATACGCAATGGACGAGCGCATCATCGAGATTCGCGGACGCGGCAACAAGTCCTGGGAATTTGACAAAAAGTCCTACCACATTCAGCTGGACAGCAAGGCAAACCTTTTGGGCATCGGAACGGCAAAGGGCAAGCATTGGAACCTTCTTGCCAACCATTGCGATCAGTCTCTGCTGAGAAACCACGCCGCTCTCCGCTTTGCGTCCATGATGAGCGGTATCGCCTACTCTCCCGCCAGCACCAGCGTGGAGGTCTATATCAACGGCACCTATAACGGCGTCTACCTGCTGACCGAAGCCATCCGCGTAGGCGACGGCAGAGTGGACGTTGCCGACGATCCCGAGGCAGGCACCGACATCGGCTATCTGATCCAGCTTTCGAACTACGCCGCAGAATACCCCTTCTATATGGGCGGCAAGAGCTACGAGATCAAGAGCGATCTTTCGGAAGATCCCGGACTTTGCTGGGAACAGCAGATGTACATTCAGGACTACATGAGCCTGTGCTACGAGGCTGTCCTTGCCGGCAATCGGGAGGAGATCGAACGTCTGATGGATCTGGACTCCGTCGTAGACGCCTACATCGTGGAAGAGACCCTGAAGAATCTGGACGTAGGCTGGGACTCCTTCTTCTTCTACAAAGACGCCGGCGGCAAACTGGCAATGGGTCCCATCTGGGACTTCGACCTGACCCTGGGCAACGCCAACGAGGGCTGTGAAGGCTATACCGATCTCTACGTGGCGCAGGGCAGTAAGGGACAGAGCAACCCCTGGTTCTACAATCTGATGGCGTATAAATGGTTCCGTGAACTGGTAGCCCAGCGCTGGGCATCCGACGAGGTACAGACCGTTGTAAACTCCCTGCCCGAGCTGATCCGCACCGAGGCGCAGACCTATTACAACTCCTTCTGCCGCAACTTTGACGAGTGGCAGATCTTCGGTCAGCAGCTCAACCGCGAGCCCCGTGAGATCATGAAGCTGGACAGCTACGCCGAGCACGTAGATTATCTGGTCGCCTGGCTGGAAAGCCGCATCGACTGGATGAACGGCTTCATCGGCGGCGACCGCTATAACGAGGGCTACAACACCGAGACGGGCGGCGGCATCGTCACGCCTCCCACCCCCGATCCCGATCCCTCCTACGAGTTCGAGTGCTCGGGCGGCAGCGGCAAGTACAGCGATCCCTACCTGATCTCCACCGCCGAGGACTTTATGAGCCTCACGACGGCAATGTACAACGGCGAGAGCTTCTACGGCAAGTATTTCCGTCAGACCTCCGACCTGGATATGACCACCGTCCCCGAATACTACGGTATCGGCGCGGAAGGCAATTTCGCAGGTATTTATGACGGCAACGGCTACACCATCCACGCCGAGCTGGAGGGCACAGACGAGTGCATCTTCCCCTACCTGTCGGGACTGGTGATCAATCTGGGCACCACCGGCAGCGTCACCAACTCCGCACAGGCGGCGGGCATCTGCCGCAGTATCCGTCAGGGCGGCGGCATCGTCAACTGCTACTCGCTGATGGACGTCACCTCCTACGGCGAGGGGCTGGCAGGCGGTCTTTCCGCCTCCACCCAGGCAGGCAACGACATCCTGCTGGTCAACTGCTACTTTGCAGGTACCGTCACCGGCAGTAACAATTCTCCCTCCAACGTCTGGTACGAGGGACGGGGCGGCACCTTCGCCTTCCTCTACTCCCCCGACGATCTGGGGGCGGTCAATCTGTCCGAGTACGCCGACGTCCTGCTCCCCCGCGACCAAATGAACGGCGCCCTTGCCGATCTTCTGAACGCCAATCTGGCAACGCTTTCCGAGCTGCAGGGCGCACACACCGCAGGCGAGAAGATCTCCGCCAACGCCCTTTGCACCTGGGCGGCGGGTGAGAACGGCACCCCCGTCCTGCACCACAAATAATTTTCCGAATCCCAAATGATGAACCCAAAGTATTTCCTTTCTCTTTTCCTTGCCGCAACGCTTCTCCTCTCCTCCTGCGCGCGACCGAGTTCCGCGGCGGCTACCTCTCTTCAAACCTCCGCAGAAAGCACCACCGCCGCTTCCACTACCGCTCCGCATTTTTTGGATAAAGTGCCGATCAGCGATTCCGATTCCTACGATCCCGAGACCTCGGGAACGGTGTACGTCACCTATCTTGCCACCGAGCACGGCAGTATCGAGGGCAAGCTCAGCCAGACCCTCACCGCAGACGATCCCGTCTGCAGTGCGGTGGAGGCGGTACCCGAGCCGGGCTACCGCTTCGCGGGCTGGAGCGACGGCAATACCGATCCCGTCCGTGACGGCGACAGCTTTGCCGCCGACACCGTCCTCACCGCCTATTTCGAGCAGGACATCCTGAATCTTCCTGCCGTCAGCCTGACCACCGAGGTGGATCCCGACCGCATCACCACCGAAGAATACGTGGGCGGCAGCATCAGCATCAGCGGCTGTGCGGAGGAATACGAGCTGACCGACCTTGCCACCGAGGTTCGCGGACGGGGACACGGCTCCTGGACCTACGACAAGAAGGGCTGGAAGCTGAAGCTCACCGAGGGGCAGTCGCTCCTGGGGCTGGGCGAGGGCAAAGCCCGCAAATGGGTGCTAATCGCCAATCACGTAGACCGCAGTCTGCTCCGCAACGCCGCCGCCACCTGGATCCAGCGGCAGTTGGGGCTGTCCTGGGTCTCGGACTACGCCTTCGTGGATCTTTATCTGAACGGCGAATACATGGGCGTGTACCAGCTCTACGAGCAGGTAGAGGAAGACGAGCACAAGGTCTCGGTGCCGCTCGGCACGGTGGAGGACGTCAGCTACTTCGTCGAGCTGACCGTCCACGCAGAATCGCCCCGCTTCACGGTCAGCGGTGACAGATACGAGCTCCACTCCGATCTGCCCGAGGAGGGCGCGGACGCTTATCTGACCGCCGTGGACGCCCACCTGACCGCCTGCATGAACGCAGTAAAGTCGGGGGACTACGCCCTCATCGACTCGCTGATCGATCTGGACAGCGTGGTCAACGCCTACATCGTGGAGGAGCTGACCAAGAACCGCGACGCGGGCTGGGACTCCTTCTATCTGTACCGAAATGCAGGCGGCAAGCTGACCTTCGGCCCCGTCTGGGACTTTGATATGTCCTCGGGCAACGTGAAAGCCGACGCCTCCAGCGTCTGCCATAACACCTTCTCCTATCCCGACGGGCTGTACGCAGGCAACACCGCTGCCGCCGACGACCGCCAACAGAACCTCTGGTTCATGACGCTGGCGGAGTACGATTGGTTTTGGGAGATGGTCAAGACCCGCTGGCAGGAGGTCTCCCCCACCCTCGCCGCCCTGCCCGCCCTTCTGCGACAGACCGGTGAGCTGTACCAAGACGCCTTCGAGCGCAATTTCGAGCGCTGGGACATCCTGCACGAGAAGCTGTCCACCGAAGCCACGGTGATCCTGACCATGGACTCCTGCGGCGAGCAGATCGCCTACCTTGCCGATTGGTACCGTCAGCGCATCGAATGGCTGAACGACGTCTGGGGCAGTTAGCTCCCTCTCCTCGGTCGACCCCAAGCTCTCCAAGACCCGCCTGTCGGCGGGTCTTTTGTCGGTCGAACAAGCCTGCGTTTTTGCCATCATCCACCACCTCCGCCGCATTTTGATACATTTGTGCCGAACATAGGCGTAAAACGCAAGAAATTTACAAATCTCCCCTTGTTTTCCGTACCGAAATATGTTATACTAACAAAAATATGATCGGCTCCCCCGCCGAAATCCTCCGGAGGAAATCATCATGCGAAAACTTTTGCTGCTGACCGCGCTTCTGGGCACGCTGTGCCTGTGGAGCTGTGCCAACGACGGCGCCGACGCAGATTCGTCTGCGCTCTCGTCTCCCGACGCGGTCACTACCGTGCAAACTACCCCGGCTACCCCCTCGCAAAGCGATCCCGACACCACCCTGCCCACCGATCCGCCCACTCCCGTCACCACTACTACGGACGGTCGTCCCGTCACCGACGATACGCCCGTCACTCCCGGTGAGACGACTACCGAAAAAGCGCCCGAGACCGCTTCTCCTGTAACTACCGATGATGGCAACGCTCCCATCACTACCACCAAACCGGTGACCACCACCAAACCCACCACCACAACTACCAAACCCGTCACCACCACCAAGCCCGTCACTACCGTGCCCGAGCCGGCAAAGGGCACGCCCATCACGGTGCGCTACGTCTCCTCCAACACGGCGGGAGGCAGCATTACGGGCACCGCATTGCAAACCGTCAAATACGGCGAGGCTAAGACCTCCACCGTTACCGCCAAGCCGAATTTGGGCTATAAATTCGTCAAATGGAGCGACGGCGTTACCACCGCCACCCGCAGCGGCGAATCGCCCAGAGAAAACTGCGTCCTCACCGCTATCTTCGAATACGACGCGCTGGAACTGCCCATTATCAGCATCACCACCGAGACGGGCAGCGATCCCACCTCCAAGGAGTATTACATCGGCGGCACCATCTCCATCTCCAACTGTGACGCCGAGTACGTTTTGCAGAACTACGAAATGCAGATCCGCGGACGCGGCAACTACACCTGGACCTCCGACAGAGTTGCCAAAAAGTCCTGGCGCATCAAGCTGTCCCAAAAGCAAAACCTGCTGGGACAGGGCGACGGCAAGGCAAAGGACTGGACGCTGGTCGCCAACCACTGCGACCAATCGCTGATCCGCAACTACATCACCTTAAACTACGCCCGTAAGCTGGGCAATATCTCCTTCATGTCTTCTGCCACCAGCGTGGACGTCTACGTCAACGGCGAATATCGCGGCGTCTACTCGCTCTGCGAGCAGAACGAGGTGCAGAAGAACCGCGTCAACATCACCGAAAACGCCGAAAGCGTAAAGACGGGCTATCTGATCGAGATGACCGGCTACGCCGAATCCCCCAAATTCTCCATCTACATGGAAAGCGGCTGGTTCAACTTCGAGATCAAGAGCGATCTGTCCGAGCTGAGCTCCACCACCTACGACGCCCAGTTCCGTTTCGTGCAGGACTATCTCAATCAATGCTGGACGGCGGTGCAGGGCGGCAACGAAACCGCGATCCGCACGCTGATCGATATCGACAGCGTGGTGGACACCTACATCGTGGAGGAGCTGTTCAAGAACCTGGACGCAGGCTGGGACTCCTTCTATATGTACATCGATAACGGACTTGCAAACGGCGACGTCCTCCACTTCGGCCCCATCTGGGACTTCGATCTGTCGGGCGGTAACGTCAATGAAGAAACCGGTTGCGATCAGTACACCGGTCTGCGGGCAGGTACCGTCGGCTGTAACCCCTGGTACGGCAAGCTGCTGGAGCAGACCTGGTTCCGCAAGCTGGTTGCGGCACGTTGGAACGAGCTGAAGAGCGAGACCGACAAGATCCCCTCCGCCATCATCGCAGAGGCGACCCGCGGCTTTAACGCCTACAGCCGTAACTTTGAAAAATGGCAGATCTTCGGCACGCAGATCAACCGTGAGCCTGCCGCCATCCGTGCACTGCGCTCCTACACCGAGCACTATCAGTATTACGCAAATTGGATGCAGAACCGCATCGATTGGCTGGACGGCTACTTCAACGGCGCCACCTACACCTTCGACGGCACGCTGAATCTGTCGGGCAAAGGAACGGCGGCATCGCCCTATCTCATCCAATCCGAAGCGGACTTCCAAAACTTTACCCTCTGTCTTTCTTACGGTCAAACGTTCTCCGGAAAATATTTCCGTCAGACCGCTGATCTGGATATGACTAAAATTGCAGGCTACGCAGGCGTGGGCGCTCCCAACACCTTCGCAGGCATCTACGACGGCGCGGGTCACACCGTCAAGGTAAATCTGTCGGGTAGCGACCAATGTATCTTCCCCTATCTGACCGGCACCGTGATGAATCTGTTCACCAAGGGCAGCATCAGCAACAGCGCGCAGGCGGCAGGCATCTGCCGAAGCGTCCGCATCGGCGGCGTGATCGTCAACTGCGGCTCGTCCATGACGCTCTCCGGCACCTACGCCGGCGGCATTGCCGCGTCCAACCAATCGGGCGGCGGCATCATCGCGGGTTGCGTCTTCACGGGCAGCGTCGACGGCATGGAAGCCGCGTCGCCCATCAACTGCTACGCAGACGGCAGAGGCGGCACCTACGTGGGCAATTACTACGTCACGGGCGTCACTCATACCACGGCGGATGCCGATTGGAGCACCGCGAAGAATGAGACGGCAACATCCAAAAACGCCATGGCAAGCGCTCTGAACAACGGGCTTTCCGCCGCCGCATCCGCCGCAGGCGTCAGCCAATCCGAGCTCTGCAAGTGGACCACCCAAAGCGGCAGTCCCGTAATGCAAACGAAATAAGACTCCCAAACGGCGATTCGCTCTGACGGATCGCCGTTTTTATAAAAAAATCCGATAAAATCGTTGCTTTTTGCAATCAACTATGGTAAACTATAGGAAAGACCATCGGATCAAAGGAGGGATAACCCGTGCGACCCCCGTTCACGCTTGCCGCTCTGCTGACGGCACTTCTGTGCGTGCTCTGCCTGTTTGGCTGTGCCCGTTCCCCTGCTTCCACCGACATCGCGTCCACCGCCTCCTCCACCACGGCTCTGCCGTCGGGCGGCACCACCGCACCGTCCGAGCCCACTCCCGTGGTGCTCCCCGCCGCCGGCACCAAAATCAACGTCCGCTACGAGCTGAGCAACCCCACCGGCGCCACCCTGTCGGGCAAGACCGAGCAATCGGTTCTCTTCGGCGTCACCCGCACCTCCAACGTCACCGTGGAGGTCAAGGAGGGCTACCGCTTCGCAGGCTGGAGCGACGGCTCGGGGGAGCTGCTTCGCGGCGGCGACTGTCCCACCGCCGACACCGTGTACACCGCCATCATCGAGTACGACACGTTAGGGCTTCCCGTAGTCAGCCTCACCACCAATACCCTGCGGGACGTGGCGTCCAAGACGAAGTACGTCGGCGGCACCATCGAGATCACGAGCTGTGCAGAGCGTTACGCGCTGGAAAAAACGGCTATGGAGATCCGCTGCAGAGGCAATTCCTCCTGGTACTTTGCCAAAAAGTCCTACCGCATCCGCCTGTCCGAAAAACAAAATCTGCTGGGGCTTGGTAAGGACGCGGAGCGATCCTGGATCCTGCTGGCTAACCACGCCGATCAATCGCTGCTGCGCAATCACGTCACCATGGAATTTGCCCGCAAGCTGGACGGCATCGCCTTCATGCCCGCCTCTCAAAGCGTGGATCTCTACCTCAACGGCGAGTATCGGGGCGTCTATCTCCTCTGCGAGCAGATCGAGGTAGACGGCGATCGGGTCGATATTTCCGAGAATCCCGAGAGCCTGCGCACCGGCTATCTCATCGAACTGTCCTACTACGCGGAAGACCCGAAATTCACCGTGGGCGACAAATCCTACGAGATCAAGAGCGAGCTTTCTGCCTCCGAAAGCCTGCGGGCGGAGCAGATCGCCTATATTCAGACGGTCGTACAGCGCTGTTACGCCGCCGTCGGGCGGGGCGACGAGGCACTGATCCGCACGATGATCGATATCGACTCGGCGGTGGATACCTACATCGTGGAGGAACTGTTCAAAAACAAGGACGACGGCTGGGATTCCTTCTACTTTTCCTATGACGCGGCGATCGACGGCGAGGTGCTCCACTTCGGCCCCATCTGGGACTTCGACCTGACCGGCGGCAACACCGACGGCGGCGGCGAGCTGTACGAAGGTCTGTGGGCGGGAGTGAGCGAATGTATGACCGACAATCCCTGGTTCATCGGGCTGATGGAGCAGGAGTGGTTCCGAAATTTGGTAAAAGAGCGCTGGAACGAGCTGAAGAGCCAGATCGACCGAATCCCCGGAAAGATCATCGCAGAAGCCGACGCCTATACCGCCGCCTACGAGCGCAATTTCGTGAAATGGCCGATCTTCGGGCAGTGGATCAACCAACAGCCGCCCGCGATTCTGGAGCTTCGCAGTTACGTCGAGCACTACCGCTATTACGCCGACTGGATGCAAAAGCGCATCGGCTGGCTGCACGGCGTCTTCAACGATCCCGCGTTTTTGCAGCACGGCGCCGCCGCGCTGAACGGATAGAATAGAACGGTTCCCGCGCCGCCGAAGGCGGCATCGAACGATTCGCACCGACCGTTGCCTCGGTGCAGAGCGTTCGGACGGACGCGCTATGCGCGCCCCTACAAGGATGATGCAACAATTATCACAAGACGTTGTAGGGATCGCGCAGTTGCGAAGCAACTGCAATCCTCGGCGATCCGCGCCGCCGTAGGCGGCATCGAACGGCTCCCCACTCACTCTTTTCACAGGAACAAGGGGCTGGCTCAAAATTCGCATTTGAGCCAGCCCCTTGTTCATTTTTCACTTACTTTCCCACGCAAAACCGATGGAAAATCGCGTCCACGATGTCGGCGGACACCGCTCTGCCGTCGGCTTCGGAGAGAGCCGCCATGGCTTCCTCCAGATCCAGCCCCGCCACGTCGGGGGTAAATCCGCTCCTGAGCGCGCCCAGCGCCGCCTCAACTCCCGCGATCGACCGATCCAACGCACCCTTCTGACGGGCGTTGGCAAGGATGGCGGTGCTGTCGTAGTCGATCTCGCCGTCCACGTACAGCGACTCGATGACCTGTCGCAATGCGTCCATTCCCTCCTCCGTTCTGGCAGAGACGGGACAAACCGCATGAAACAGCCCCTCGGGCAGACCGATGACCTCGCCCGCCTGCAGATCGGACTTGTTCACCAGCGCGATCTTGGGCGCGGCACTGCCTTCAAGCTTCGCCAACAGCTCCCGATCCTCGTCGGACAGCGGCTCGGCACCGTCGAAGACGGCAAGGATCAGCTCGGCACTCTCCAGCGCCGCCAGACTTCGCTCCACGCCGATCTGCTCAATAGGGTCGTCGGACTCCCGCAGACCCGCCGTGTCGGTGAGCCGCAAAGTCACCCGACCCACCTGCACCGTCTCCTCGATAGTGTCGCGAGTAGTGCCCGCAATAGGACTGACGATGGCGCGCTCTCTACAGAGCAGACGGTTGAGGAGAGAGGATTTGCCGGTGTTGGGTCTGCCCACGATCACTGCGGTAATGCCCTCGGACACGGCGTGCTCCACGTAATAGGTGTCGGACAGCGCCTGCATCTCGCCCTGCAAAGCCTCCAGCGCGCCGACCATCTCCTCGGCGGACAGATCGGTCAGATCCTCGTCGGGGTAGTCGGCGTAGACGTAGGCGGTGGAGAGCAGCGTCCGCAGACTCTCGTAAAACTGCCCCAGCTTTTCGGTGAGCCGCCCCGCCGTGTGGGAGCGCGCCAGCTTCAGCGCCTCCTCGGAGCGGGCGTCGATCAGGTTGATCACCGCCTCGGCTTCGGTCAGCGACAGCTTGCCTGCCACGAAGGCGCGTCGGGTAAACTCCCCCGCCTCGGCAGGACGCGCACCTGCGGCGATCACGGCAGACAGCACCTGCTCGGTCAGCAAAATACCGCCGTGGCAGGAGATCTCCACCGTATCCTCGCCCGTATAGGAGCGGGGCGACCGCAGGATCGCCGCCATACCGTCGTCGATGACCTTGCCCAAATCCCCGTCTGCCGTAGGCGCGCAGATCGAGCCGTACACGATCCTGCCGCCCTCGATCTCAGAGAGCGCACGCCCCGACGCCGCGCGGAACACCCGTCCCGCCACGTCGATCGCCTCGTCCCCGCTGATGCGGATAACCGCGATCCCCCCTTTTCCGTAAGGGGTAGAAATAGCCGCAATGGTATCTGTCATATTTTTTCTTGGAGGACTTTTTGTAAAAAGTCCTCCAAACCTCCCAAAAACTTTCTAAAAGCAAAATTGCCATGCAATTTTGCGGTGTTAGTGAGGATTGGCTCGCACCGCACCCGTAGGGGCGGGCGCCTCGACCGCCCGCTCCGAGCACTTCCCACCCACCGAACCTCCGTGCAGACCGCACAAGCGGGCGATTCATGAATCGCCCCTACGGGGTTGGGCAAGAACGGGACGCCGAGGACGTCGTCCCCTACGAAGATAGTGCGAACAACGTCTGCTAACCAAGCCTTCCCCTTGAGGGGAAGGTGTCGCCGTAGGCGACGGATGAGGTGTATCACCCAAACGCCTCCCGCCGACCGAACCTCTGTGCAGACCGAACGAGCGAGAGGCGAAACGCCTCCTCTACGAGGTTGGCGCGGACAATTCCCGCAAGACCTTGCATCCGCCCCGTCTTACCCCCAGAACTTTCCAAAAAACTCCATCATCATACCCGCCCAACGGGAGACGTAGGGATTCGACTCAAACGCCAGCCCCAGACCGTGCCCGCCGAAGGGGAAGACGTGCAGCTCATACGGCACTCCCACCGTCCGCATCGCCCGTGCCATCTCCAGCGAGTTCTGCACCGGCACCAGGTCGTCCTCGGCAGTGTGCCAGATGAAGCAGGGAGGCATATCGGGGCGCACCGCTCCCGCTGCCGACAGCTCGCCCGCCAATGCGGGATCATACCCCTCGCCCAGCAGATTCACCGTCGTGCCCCGGTGGGTGTAATCGGTGCCCAGGGTCAGGACGCCGTAGCACAGCACACCGAGATCGGGACGGCAGGAGATTTTGTCCACTGCATCCCCGTCCGCAAGTCCGTCATCGAACTTGGTGCAGGCGGTCATCGCAAGATGTCCACCTGCGGAGAAGCCGATCACGGCGATCTTGTTCTCATCGTAGCCGCACTGCCCCGCCCGATAGCGCGCCCATCGGATGGCGCGGTTCACGTCCCCCTGCTCCACGGGATGACGGTAAGGGCCAAAGCGATAGGTGAGGATGTAGACGTAATAGCCCTGCCCGTTCAGATATTCGGCAAGCTCTCTGCCCTCGTGATCGAAGGCGATCCATTCGTAGCCGCCGCCGGGGATCACCACCACGCATCCGCGAGGGTCGTCCACGGGGTGCACCTCCAAATTCGGCTCGGGCTGACCCCATTCGGGGTGAAAATCGGGAGTGTTCTCCCAAAGCTTGATGATTTCGTATTCCATAGTGGTTCTCCTGTTATCATATTTGTTCGCAATAACCATGGTAGGGGAGGGGCTTGCTCCTCCCGTTCATTCGCCCTGCGCAGAGGCGAGGCAAGTGCGATTCGCTTCACGGGCGATTCGTGAATCGCCCCTACAAGGAGGATTCCGATTATTGACACACGTCCCAACACGCGCGAAGCACCGCATAAGTGACGTCGCACTTCGCAGCATTTTTCTTTCTCCAACTGGGCTCCTTGCCCATCACCTGTCGAAAGGCTTTCAATGATTTTTCGGAAATACTATCCATAAGAGTGTCCTTATCCAACAGATCGGCAAGCAGCTCGTAGGTCTTGGTGCTTTGGCGAACCCAATCGGGAACACCGCTGACCGCCCCCAACCAAAAAGCAAACTGAAAACTGTACGAACTGTTCAGAATGCCACTTAACTGTTCTTCGCTCACCGGCTTCAGTGCCTGCCAGTTGTAATTGAAGGGGCCCACAAAGCCACCTCCATATTCTGCAGGCTTCCTAAAGGTGATGTATTCGTCAAAATCCTTCATCAGCTCGTAGCCGTGCCGGATAGCGGTTTTGGCGGTTTGCATATTCTCTTCACTGCGCCAGCTCTTCGTAGCGGATAGCAGACCGATGTGATTGGAGCCGGGAAATCTCGCCTTTGGCTTGTAATACCGCTCGCTTTTGCCGCGAACTGAGAAATCGTCGACCGATTGATAGTTCGGCACAGCCGAAAGATGCTCAAACGATAACGCGATCTGTCGGGACAGCAGAGGCACATCCTCGGGATAGCCTACCCAAGACAGAATATTGGTTATAATCGCTTGGTTGCCGCCGCGCTCTTCTGCATCCAATGCATCGCCGCCGCGGAACCAATTTTTATGCTGGGATGCAATTTCAGGCGTGACAAGTGCGGTGATGGCTTTTTGAATCTGCGGGTTGTCAGGCTCTACGCCCGCATTCAACAGCCCGCCTATATGGCAGTCCATACCGTCAATTCCGTGAAGCTCATATCCGAACCATCCATCGGGATGTTGTGCCGCCAAATGCTTTTGCACGTTTGACTGCTGCAATATTTCAGCCTGCATCGCCCGCATAAACGGCTCGTCCTTCGGCGTTCCCAGCAGATCCCGATGCACGAGATAACGAATATTAACGCCTGCATTTTCCAGCAGGAAGCTTATGATTCTATCTTTCATATTTGCATTCCTCAATCCCTCACACTCTCGCCAAAATCTCGCAGGGACAACCCACCGCAGGCACGCCCTCGGGCACGGAGCCAAACCCGTACGCCGCGTGCAAAAAGTCCACGCCCGCCTTCTGAGAGGCTTCCATGTCCCACGCCGTGTCGCCCACGTAGAGGGCTTCTTCGGTGGTAAATCCGTTTCGGGAGAGCACCAGCGCGATGTTCTCGCCCTTGGTAAGACCCGTCGCCCCCGCCGACTCAAAATCGGTGAAGATCTCATGTAATCGGTAATAATCCAAAAACGCTTGAATATATCCGTCCTTGCAATTGCTGACCACCGCAAGGAAACAGCCCCGCTCCTTCAGCGCGGCGAGCATCTCCACAACGCCCTCGTAGAGCCGTGCGCCCTCGGCGCGGATCGCCTCCACCTCGGCGTCGAAGCAACGGGTGAAGAGCGCCAGCCGCTCTGCGGGATCGGATAGCGTGGGCAAAAACTTGTCGGCAAGATCCTGCGGCCCCAGCCCCATAAAGCTGTTCAGCTCGTCCATGGTCACGGGCGGACGGACGTTCACTTCCGCCAGCACGCGGTTCCACGCAGGGAGCACCGTCTCGCCGGAATCCCAAAGGGTGCCGTCCAGATCAAACAAAATGGCTTTTTTCATAGGTTTATCTCCTATCGGCTCAGATTAGCCCTATTGTACCACACATCGCCGAGAAAATCAAGCGCATTCGCAAAAAAGAGGGACGAGCGTCTGCCGTCGGCAAACGTCCGTCCCTCTCGGATATTCAGTTGGGAACGACCTCGCAATCAGTCGCAAGCGTCCGGTCGATCCATCGGGCTGCTTCGATCAGATAGCCGTCCTGTATGGGGCACAGCAGTGCGAGAACGTGATCCTTGTCTCCGATCGCCTGCATATGAACGACAAGCTTTCCGTCCGCAGTGAGATAACCGTGCATCTCTTCCGCAGGATAGAATCCGCCGGCATCCGTATGGGCAAAGCCGTAGGCGTCGGTATCGGGATGGTATTCTGCACCGTCTGCCACCAGTTGATCCAGCATATCTTGGGTAACCTCAATTCCAAGATAGTTTCTGACGACCTCGCGGATGCGGGCAACCGTCATCATACTGCCGTCGTTTTGATAGGGATTATCGGGAACCTCCGTTTGAATATTGGATGCGTAGAGCAACTCGTAGAGACTGATGTCTTCGGGAAGGTAGAAAGACTTATATGCTGCACCGTATACCAATCTTACGTCGGGCAAGCTTGCGAATGCTTTCACACTGTCCAGCTCCTCAGCGGTCAGCTCGCGGGAGACGGTGACCGACTTGCCTACCTCGGCAAGCCCCTCTGCAAAGATCGCATAGCAATCTTTTGCGACCTCCCCGGTAACGGGGGCGTCGGTCACGCTTTCCTCGTCCGCCCATTGCACCGCTTCAATGTGATAGCCGTCCTGTGTGGGGCACAGCAGTGCGAGAACGTGATCCTCGTCTCCGCCCAGCGAGATCATGTGAAGCAACAGCTTCCCGTCTGCGGTGAGCCAACCGGTAATATCAGACGGATACATTCCTCCGGCATCGGTGTGATGCCGATAGTACGCATCATATTCGGCAAGATAGACCGCGCCGTCGTCTGTCACCTCGCCCTCAATATATACCTGCTCCTCCAGCATAGCGTCCAGCATCGCCTGTGTGACTTCGATGCCCAGATACTGCTTCGCCATAGACTTGATCTCGTCGGTGGTCATACGGCTCCAATCGCTGACCCATTGCGGATCACCCTTCAGCAAAACTGCTTCTTCCTCGGAGATCACGTTGGTAGGATCGGCATATAAGATCTCATACAGATGCACATCCTCGGGGCGGTAGAAAGGCTCGTACCACGCCGCAGACAAAACAGCGCGCACATCCTCACTCACCACAAACGCCTCCACCGTTGCCAGCTCCTCAGCGGTCAGCTCGCGGGAGACGGTGATCGACTTGCCTACCTCGGCAAGCCCCTCTGCAAAGATCGCAAAGCAATCTTTTGCGACCTCCCCGGTAACGGGGGCGTCCCCGGTCTCCGGCTCGGTAGAGGGCGCGTCGGGTTCGGTAGTCGAAGGCACGGTCGTGGTTACCGACGCAGTCGTGGTGCTCGCCGGCGCAGACGCAGTGGTACCGGCGGCAGTCGTCTCCGCCGCCATGTCTTGGCAGGAGGACAGAAGTAACGTGCAAACCAGCAGCGCAGAACAGAGTGTAAATAAGTTTTTGGGGATGGATTTCATAAATTTACTCCTTTGCAGTTTACGGTAATTACATTATACAACATCAAGATACTGTTGTCAATACGGCAAACGCCACTTTAGCGTATTTTAACACAATTTCGACTCTAATTCCGCATTTTCCAAGCATAACCATTCATTTTCACCATTCTCTTCCGCGCCAACGCCGCTCATCCGTGCCGTCGAAACTTTTTCGACAAATTCGCCCTCCAACCGAAAAATTCCCGAAATATTTTTCAAAAACCCCTTTACAAAACGAGAATTTTCTTGTATAATAGGACTATTGATTACTGATGAAGGAGATTTTACAATGGTATACGAAAATATGGAATTTCTGGCAAAATACGATCCCGCCGTGGCAGAGGCAATTGCCCGCGAGCTTGCCCGCCAGCAGGACGGCATCGAGCTGATCGCCTCCGAAAACTGCGTTTCCGAGGCGGTCATGGCGGCAAACGCCAGCGTCCTCACCAATAAATACGCCGAGGGCTACCCCGGCAAGCGTTACTACGGCGGCTGCTCTGCCGTAGACATCGTCGAAAACATCGCCCGCGACCGCGCAAAGGAGCTGTTCGGCGCCGCGTACGCCAACGTCCAGCCCCACTCGGGCGCGCAGGCGAACACCGCCGTTTACGTCGCCTTCCTGAAGCCCGGCGACACCGTAATGGGAATGAATCTGGCTCACGGTGGTCACCTGACCCACGGCTCCCCCGTCAATCTGTCGGGTCTGCTCTACAACTTCGTCCCCTACGGCGTCGAGGACGACACCGGCATGATCGACTACGACAAGGTAGAAGCCATCGCCATGGAGTGTAAGCCCAAGCTGATCGTGGCAGGCGCCTCCGCATACCCCCGCAAGCTCGACTTTGAGCGCTTTGCGGACATCGCTCACAAGGTGGGCGCACTGCTGATGGTGGACATGGCGCACATCGCCGGTCTGGTGGCAGGCGGACAGCATCCCTCCCCCGTTCCCTACGCCGACATCACCACCACTACCACCCACAAGACCCTCCGCGGTCCTCGCGGCGGTCTGATCCTCACCAACAAAGAGGAATACGCCAAGGCAATCGACAAGGCGATCTTCCCCGGCACCCAGGGCGGTCCCCTGATGCACACCATCGCCGCCAAAGCGGTCTGCTTCGGCGAGGCACTGCAGCCCGCGTTCAAGGATTACGCCGCACAGATCGTCAAGAACGCCGCCGCCTTTGCCGACGCACTGGGCAAGGAAGGCTTCAACATGGTGTCGGGCGGTACCGACAACCATCTGATCCTGCTGGATCTGCGCAACTTCAACATCACCGGCAAGGAATTTGAGCGCCGCCTGGACGTCTGCCACATCACCGCCAACAAGAACGGCATCCCCAACGACCCGCAGAAGCCTTTTGTGACCAGCGGCATCCGCCTGGGCACTCCCGCCGCCACCACCCGCGGTCTGGTGGAAGAGGATTTCGTAGTCCTCGCACATCTGCTCCGTCTCTGCGTGGACGACGACTTCGAAGGCAAGATCGACTACGTCCGCTCTGAAGTCAAGAAGATCTGCGACAAATACCCGCTGTATAGTAAGTGAGAAATTTCTTGAGGGAACTTTTTAGAAAAAGTTCCCTCAAACTCCCTCAAAAACTTTTCAGAAAGCCGACGAATGCTCGTCGGCTTCATTTTCGCTACACCACGACAAAACCGACCCTTTCGGGTCGGTTTTGTCGTTCTTTTCTTATTCACGCACTTCGATCGTGCATCTGCTCTCGTAGCCTTCTTCGGCGACGTTACCCTCGCGGATGATCTCGCCGTAGCCGTCAGCGACGATGCGTCCGCTCAGCGGATTCTTCACCGAAGTAACCTCCCCGACGATGTCCGCCATCACGTGGGAGTTCTCGAAGGACAGATCGCAGTCGATCATCCTGCAGTTTATCAGCTTCAGATTCTTGCAATAGCAGAGCGGCTGGGTGCCGATGACGGTGCAGTTCACCAAGGTCAGACCCTCGGAGTACCAGCCCAAATACTCGCCCTTCAGCGTGGTATTCTCAATAAAAGCGTTCTTGGTGTGCCAAAAAGCGTCCTTGGTGTCCAAATAGGAATCCTTGATGTGCAGATTCTCGATGTACTGAAAGGAATACTTGCCGGTCATCCGAAGATTCTTGATCTCCACGTCGCGGCTCTCAAACAGACAGTAGACCGCGTCCACGGTGGAATCCTGCACGGTCAGCCCGCGACAGCGCCAGCCGAACTCGGGGGAGTTCACGGTGGAGCGCACCACCCGCATCCGATCGCACTCGCGAAGGCACTTCACCCCCGTGATGGTACAATCGGCGATGGTGCCGTCCTCGGCGTACCAAATAGGCGCACGGGTCAGATCGTCCATGGTGCAGTGCTCCATCACGAAGCCCTTGGCGTGCCACAGCGGATAGCGGAGCGAGAAGCCGCAGTCCTTCACCCGCACGTCGCGGACTTCCTTCAGTGCCGACTCGCCGTCGGCAGGGCCCGCAAAGACGCAATCCACCACGTCGCCGTGAGTGAGATTATACAGTGCGCGCTCCTCGTCGAAGATCTGCCCGATTATTTTGGTGCGCTCCATATCAAAGATCCTGCGAACCGTTGTCGGAGGAGTCTGTGGAATCGGATTGCACCGTCTCCACAGTCACGGGAACAATCTCCTCACCTTCCCACAGCACGGGAGGAGGAAGCTTTTTCAATTTCTCACTGCTGACCACGCCGTTGATGAGGTAGTACAAAATCCACGCATGGTAGAGGATCAGGAACACCGCACCTCTGACGTCTTGCGTAAAATAATAGTCCATCAGATCGGGCACCATCATCGCGGTATCCACCACATAGAGAACGGTCATCACGGTCAGCCACACGGGATTCTTTTTCGACAGGAACCAGCAGACCAAAAACGCCGCTACGATCAGAACGGCGCCGCCGCCCTTGAGCACCAGCTCCATCGTACCGTTGGTCTCTTCCTGATATTCCGGCAGACCCAAACGGTAGTACAAGATATCCTCTTCGCCAAAGCCCATCTCCATTAGATCCTCATCGGTGTACAGATCGTTGTCCATTTTGTAGGTCGCCGTACCCTCTTCCATCCAAGTCACGGGGATGTAGGCGGAAAAATAGAAGCTGAACTCCATCACAGCCACCAGTACCAGCGAGGCTGCGGTCAAAATAATCGCAAGCAAGGCGTTCTTTCGGGCATTATCGTAGTTGGTCTGGTACTTCTGACGAAGCATATTGGTATCCATAGCAGTATTCATTCTGATATTCTCCATTCAAGTGATTTTTAACTATTTTAACATATCTCGTCAGAGTTGTCAACCGCCGGCGCCAAATCTTTCGTCTCAGACGGCAAAATCCGTTCCACCGTCGCTCGCATCCGCGCGCAGTCACCCTCGAAAAGCGACTCCAGCAAGCCCCGCACGGCTTCCTCCTCCGCAGCCTCGCGGGACAGCAGAGGACGCACTAAACTTCCCTGCCGCTCCAAAAAGCCCCGCTCGCACAGACGAGCCACGACGGTATAGGTGGTCGTCCGCTTCCAGCCGATCTGAGGGGCGGCAATGCGGGCAAGCTGCGCCACCGTCACGGGCGAATTTGCCCAAACCAGCGACATTAATTTTTGTTCCATAGGAAATAACATTAACATTCTTTTCAGGGAGCCTTTTTGAAAAAAGATTCCCTAAAATCCTCCCAAAACATTGATAGGGCAAAACTGCGATGCAGTTTTGCGGAAATTATAATTTTTCTCCACGCCGCAAGCATTTGCGGCGTTTTTATAGAAGTTCTTTGATCCAAACTTTCTTTCAAGAAAGTTTGGCAGGGTTGTAGGGGCGGAGCCCCTACGAGACAGCGTCCCTGCTCAAAACAGCGAGATCTGATTGGTGTCCGACAGTCCGTCCAGAACGTGATTGTCGGAAAGCAGCTGGATGATCGCCTTGGACAGACCCGCCCGCTGCTGCAGCTCCTCACGGGAGAAGAACTCTCCGTTCTTGCGCGCCTCCACGATCTTCTCCGCCGCCGCGTCACCAAGACCGGGCAGGGAGTTAAAGGGCATACGGATCTTACCGTCCTCGGGCAAAAACTCGCGGGAGCCCGACTTGTACAGGTCGATGGGCAGATAGCGCACCCCTCGCGCCATGCTCTCGTCCACCAGCTGGAGCGTAGTCAGCGTGTCGGCGTCCTTGGCGGTGGCGGTCTTTTCCTTGGTCTTACGGTCGATCTCGTCCATGGCTTCCTTCACCGCCTTGCGTCCGCGCCCGACGATGGAGGCGTCAAAGCCGCCGGGGGCAACGGTCAGAAACGCCGCGTAGAACTCCATGGGACGGTGGATCTTGAACCACGCCAAACGGATGGCTGACATATTGTACGCCGCCGCGTGTGCCTTCGGGAACATATATTTGATCTTCTTACAGGACCAAATGTACCAATCAGGAACCTCGTGGGCGCGCATCTCCGCCTCCCACTCGGGGGTCAGCCCCTTGCCCTTTCGCACGCTCTCCATGATCTTGAAGGACAGCGCGTTGTCCACGCCGTAGCGGATCAGGGTCAGCATGATGGAGTCTCGCGTTCCCACCACCTCGGAAATGGTACAGGTGCCGTTGGCGATCAGCTCCTGGGCGTTGCCCGTCCAGACGTCTGTGCCGTGAGACAGACCGGAGATCTGCAACAGGTCAGCAAAGGTGCGGGGCTTTGCCTCCTCCAGCATCTTCTGCACGAATCGGGTGCCGAACTCGGGCAGACCCCAGGTACCCACGTTGCAATCGATGTCGCCGGGCTTCAGACCGAGGGGCTTCACCGACTGGAACAGCTCGTAGATGGAGGGGTCGTTCATGGGCACGTCCATAACCGAAAGCCCCGAATACTTCTCCAACCACTTGTATTTGGTAGGCATATCGTGCCCCAGCTCGTCCAGCTTCAGAATGGTGTCGTGCAGATAGGCGAAGGGGAAATGCGTCGTAATAATATCGGAGTTCGGGTCGTCGGCAGGGTGCTGAACGGGGGTGAAATCGTAGATGGAATACTCCTTCGGGATAACCACGATGCCGCCGGGATGCTGCCCCGTGGTGCGCTTGACGCCTACGCAACCGTTCACCAGACGGTTGACCTCGGCGCGGTTCACCGAGATATGCTTCTCCTCCAAATACTTCATCACGTAGCCGTAAGCGGTCTTGGACGCCAGCGTACCCAGCGTACCCGCGCGGAACACGTTCTCGGTGCCGAACAGTTCTTCTGTGTATTTATGTACCCTGCCCTGCACCTCACCCGAGAAGTTCAGGTCAATATCGGGAGATTTGTCGCCGTAGAACCCTAAGAAGGTCTCAAAGGGGATGTCGTGCCCGTCGGGGATCAGCTTTTCGCCGCATTCGGGACAGAAATCGTCGGGCAGGTCGAAGCCCGAGCCCACGCTGCCGTCGGTAACGAAGCGACTCCACTTACATTTGGGGCATCGGTAGTGAGGCGGGAGCGGATTGACCTCCGAAATACCCGCCATAGAGGCTACGAAGGAGGAGCCCACCGATCCGCGGGAGCCTACCAGATAGCCCTGGGACTCGGAGTACCACACCAGCTTCTGCGCAATCATGTACAGCACCGCAAAGCCGTTTTCGATGATGGATTTCAGCTCCCGCTCCAGCCGCGCAGAGACGATCTCGGGGATCTTTCCCTCAAAGCCATACCAATCGGCGGCGCGCTCCCAGCAGAGCCGTTGCAGATCCTCCTCCGCGCCGTCCATTTTCGGCGTAAAGGAGCCGTCGGGGATGGGCTTGATCTTCTCCACCTGCGCGGCAACGGCGCGGGTGTTGGTGACGACTACCTCGTACGCCTTTTCCTCGCCCAGGTACGCAAACTCCTCCAGCATCTCGGCGGTGGTGCGCAGGTACAGCCCCACGTCCCGGTCGCCGTCCGAGAATTTCATGCCTTTTAGGAGAATTTTACGGAAGATCTCGTCTTCCTTGTTGATAAAGTGAGAGTCACAGGTAGCGCAAACCGGGATGCCCAGCTTGTCGCCCAGCGCCACGATCTTGCGGTTGAGCTCTCTCAGCCCTTCGTCGTCGGCAACGGTTCCGTTGGCGATGAGGAAGCGGTTGTTGCAGATGGGCTGGATCTCCAGATAGTCGTAGTAGGAGGCGATCTCCTCCACGGCAGCTTGCGCCTTGCCCTCCAAAATGGCGTGGAACAGCTCGCCCGCCTCGCAGGCAGAGCCCACGATCAGACCCTCTCGATGCTCGTCCAGCGCCGAGCGGGTGATCCGCGGCACGCGGTGGAAGCAGTCGAGATAGGAGCCGGAGACCAGCTTGTAGAGATTTTTTAGACCCACGTAATCCTTGGCGATCAGGATCATGTGGTAGGATTTCAGCTTCAGAGGATCCGCCTTATCGGACATGGCGCGGTTCATCTCGTCCACGTTGTACACACCCTCGGCGCGGAGCTTTTCCGCCATCTTGAAGAAGATAGCCGCCAGCATCTCGGCGTCATCCGAGGCGCGGTGATGATTGAAGCCACCCAGCTTGAAGTACTCGGCAAGCGAGTCCAGCTTGTGCTTTTTCATCTCGGGATTGACGTAGCGGGAAAGCGCCACGGTGTCCATGTAAGCATTGGGAAAACTCAGCCCGTTGTCCTCGCAGGCGCGACGGATGAAGCCCGTATCGAAGCCCGCGTTGTGCGCGATCAGCAGACGGTCGCCCGCAAACGACAGGAACGCCTCCACCGCCTCCTTTTGGGAGGGCGCCCCCTGCACCATCTCGTCGGTGATACCGGTCAGCTTCACGATCTCCTCGGGAATGGGACAGCCGGGGTTTGCGAAGGTATTAAAGGTGTCGATGACCTCGCCGCCCTTCACCAGCACCGCGCCGATCTCGGTGATCTTGCAGGTGGCGGCGGACAGACCGGTGGTCTCAATATCGAAGACGCACATCTCGTCCTCGGCAAAGCGGACGTGGCAGTCGCCGTAAACGGCGCGGGCGCGGTCGTCTACGTAGTACGCCTCCATACCGTAAAGGATCTTCAGATCCTTCTTTCCCACCAAGTCCTTGAGCAGAGGGTAGGCTTGCACGTTGCCGTGGTCGGTAACGGCGATGGCCTCCCAGCCCCAGCGGTCGGCGGTCTCCACCAGCTGCTCGGGGAAGGTCAGCGCGTCCATGGTGGACAGGTTGGTGTGCATATGCAGTTCCACCCGTTTTTCGGGGGCGTCGTCCATCCGATCGATCTTGGCAACGGTCATTATGGCAGAGGGATTCATCACAGGCTCGTTGTCGAATTTGTCCACTTTTACAGATCCCTGCACCGCCAGCACCATGCTGTAGAAGGTGACGACCTTGGAAATACCGCGGCTGATGGTTCTGCCGCTTTTGGTGATCTTCTTCTCCAGCTCCTTGCCCTCCTCCAGATCGAGGGTGAGCTTCAGGTTGATGGAGGACTCGTTGTCGGTTATGCCGACGGTCATCATCAGCTTGTCGCCGTTTCGGTTCTCGCGGGACTCGTAGGAGTTGACCTGCCCGATAAAGCAGAGATGCCGTCCGCTCTCGGGCGCCTCGCGGAGCGGCGTGACCTTCTTGATTTCGAAGGGCTCACCGTAGAGCGGCTGAGGGTCGGACAGGTCGAAGGTCATGTGTCCGATCTTCATTACCTTGCCGTCGGCGGACGCCTCCATCTCGGGCGCATCCTCGTAAAGGGTCGCCACGCGGGGAACGAAGGCAGCCTCCTCGGCTTTCTTCTTCTCTTCCTCCGCAGCGCGGCGCGCCTCGGAGGCGGCGCGGGCGGCGGCGGCAGACTCTTCCTGCAATCCCGCCAGCTTCTGCTCACGGGCGGTGAGAAATTCCTCAAAATGGACGTCGGGCTTGGCACTTTTCACGATCTTCACGGGAATCTCCAGCCCGAACTCGGAGCGAATAATGTTCGACAGGATCTGGGGAGTCTCGGCTCTGCAGACCAGATCCACTCCGCCCTGGGAGAAGCCGATCTCGATCTCGAAGCCCTCGCCCATCCGACGGACGGTATAATCGTCAAAAAAGCCGCTGGCAACGTAGCCGATGCGGTGCGCCTCGCGGATGACCTCGTGCATATACGCGGCAGAAAAGAGCTCCGCCGGATAGCGGGGCAATAAGTAGACCTGCCTGAGATCGTACGCACGGGCGATCTCACCCTCGATGCGATACAGCTCGGCTTTGGAAATGATCCTCGGAAACTGCGCGCTGATCTCCAATAACCGATTCTCTCTGTCAGCGCGGATCGAAAACTCTCCCGCCGAAGCAAGAATCTCCCTCGCCGCATCGTCAGGCGTATAACGGGATAATTTTTTGAGTAGCATTTTTTATTTTGGAACCTTCTTGAAAGAAGGTTCCAAACCTCCAAGAACTTATATAGAGCAAAATGACTGCGTCATTTTACGGGGACTATCATGTTATTTTTCCGCCCGACAAGTATTCGTCGGGCTTTTCGGTTCTCTTGGGAAACTACTTGTAAGAAGTTTCCCAAACCCTTCACGAACTTTTACAGGGCAAAATGACTGCGTCATTTTGCGGGGATTATCATGTTATTTTTCGCCCGACAAGTATTTG
>JAFTOC010000038.1 GCA_017451585.1 Clostridia bacterium | reverse complement strand
TATGGAGGATAGGAAAATGTTACCACAGGATTTGCATGATTATGATGATGTAGCAGAGAATTATGACCTATATCTTGATGCGATGTACAGCAATGAAGATAACCATGCAGGCTTTCAAGAATTTTATCTTGATTTTGCGAGGGAGTATGGGAAGAATGGCGTAATTGATATAGCGTGCGGAACGGGAGCTGTTTTGTTATATCTTGCCGAACATGGGATATATGCTGATGGAACGGATTTATCAGAGGCTATGTGCCGCGTGGCAGAAAAAAAGGCAAAAGCGAAAGGGTTCAATCTTAATATTTTTCCGGCTAATATGACAGAATTTAAGAGTGATAGAAAGTACTCTTGTGCAATTATTGCACGTAGTGGTTTTATGCATCTTCTGACACCTGAACTGCAACGAGAAGCTCTTTTGAATATACGCGAAAATTTGACAGATGGTGGGATGCTAACATTTAATACATTTGACCCGCATCCATATTTTCAAGCGCAACAGATGAAAACAAAAGACACAGACTATTCTTTTCGCTTAGAATATATCAATAAGCAAGGAAAACGGGAGAAAATATACAATGCGATTTCTTACAATCCATACACACAGGTTATGAGTGGAAATTGGAAGTTTGAAACCTTGGATGATAATGGAATAGTCATTGAAGAAAGAATTCGCCCTGTGAAAATGCGTCAGACATATCGGCAAGAAATGAAATATTTATTGGAAATGACGGGCTATGAAATTGTAAACGTTTATGGTGGATATCATAAAGAATCTGGGGATACTTCTGCAAAGAATGTAATCTGGTGCGTTAGAAAAATATAGAACGGATTGCAATATGTATAACAGTTCGACCAATTCCAATTCACTCGAACAGTTTGAAAGCGGAGGCACGTGCCTCCGCTTTCCTCTTTTTTTGCCCCTCTGGACCGTTTGGGGCGGTCTGTGAGGGGTTTGTGGTTATTGAGTAGTGTTTTTTGCGGTGGTGATGGAGGCAATGAGCCGGCGTCTGATCGACCCACACTTATTGCGCAACATTCGATAGGTTTCTTCGGTCAATTTTCTTTTTCGAAATATGATTTCGAGCCAATATTCCGTTTCCGAACACTCTTTCAATGAGATTTCCAATTTACTGATAAAATCCGCTTTGCTTTGTGCGTATCTCGCCTCGTGAATGTTGGCTCCAATGGACGAAGAGGAGCGAACAATTTGATTTACATAAACCGAGCATCCCTTGATTCCGTCGCAAAGATCGGATATTTGGATAGCGAGTTCTATAGCGTCCTCGCGGAGTTGGTTTTTATGGTCGTTCATTTTGTAAAAGTCCTTTCGTTTTGTCGATATGTTCACCTTCGGCGAACTCGATATTTGCTTGCTATGCAAGCAATCGATATATGCTCGCGTTGCGAGCATTCGATATGTTGCGCTTCGCGCAACGAGAGGTCGCTTTGCGACCTTTTTGCCCCGAAGGGGCATATCGAGCGCGAAGCGCAACATATCGAATGCATAGCATATATCGAGCGACGCGTCAGCGGCGCATATCGACGTCTCACGCTCGCGTGAGACTCACGACCGCCTCGCAATGCCCCGTCCTCGGAAACAGATCCACGGGATGCACCACCCCGGGCTGATACCCGACCTCGGCAAATCTTGCTACATCTCGTGCCAGGGTATCAGGATTGCAGGAGATGTACACCACCCGCCGCGGGGCGATGGCGGCGATCCGACTTACCAGCGACTCCTCGCAGCCCTTGCGGGGCGGATCCAGGAAGATCACGTCCGCGCCCTCCAGCTCGGCGGCGTTGGCGTCTCCGCAGATAAAGGTGGCGTTTTCGATGCCGTTCAGACGAGCGTTTTCTTTGGCGTTCTCCACCGCTTCGGGGATGATCTCCACTCCGATCAGAGAGATGTCGGGGTACATGGCCGCCACCGACAGCCCGATGGTGCCTGCACCGCAGAACAGGTCGGCGACCCGATCCCCCGGACGAAGCTCGGCAAGCTCTGCCGCCTTGCGATAGAGCACCTCTGCCATGTCGTGGTTGACCTGATAGAAGGATAGCGGCGACAGCTTGAAGGTCAGCCCGCACAGGGTGTCGGTCAGCACATCCACGCCCAAGAGAGTTTCGCAGCGATCGCCCAGAATCACGTTGGAGCGCAGGTCGTTGAAATTGCGCACCACCGATACCACCTCGGGATGGGCGGCGCGGAGCTGTTCGGCGATCTGCCCGGCGGCTGGGAAGGGCTTGGAGGTAGTCACCAGCGTCGCCATCACCTCGCCCGCCTGGGAGGCGCGCAGGAACAGGTGACGGATCAGCCCCGATCCGTCCTCCTCGCGGTAAGGCTCTACGCCCGCCTTGCGCAGGAGCGTTTGCAGGGTGGCGATGATGGGGGTGAACACCGGCTTTTGTAGGGCACAGTCGGCAGAGGGGATGATCTCATGGGAACGAGGGGCGTAGAAGCCGACCGTCATACCCTCGCCTACGGGGTACTGCACCTTATTGCGGTAGCCGCACGCGGCACCCGACAGCGTAGGAGCCACCTCCACCGCCACCGCCGCCTTGCGGAAGGCAGAGCGGACGTAGTTTTGCTTCAGTTCGGTCTCGTGAGCGTAGGTGATGTGGCGGTAGACGCATCCGCCGCAACGGCTTGACACGGCGCATCCGCTCTCGACGCGGTGGGGAGAGGGGGTCAGGATCTCCTCGATCCGCGCCACGGCGTAGTCCTTGGTGTCCTTGATGATCTTCACCCGCAGTCGGTCGCCGTCCACGGCGCGAGGGACGAACACCGCCTTGCCCTCGATGCGGCAGACGCCGTTGCCCAGATTATTCAGATCGGTGATCTCCACCTCAAAAAGTTCATTCTTTTTCATCGCTATGTCCTTCATTTGTTGATTACCCTTATTGTAGCACAGAAATGAAAAAAAGTCCATAAACTTTTGACAAAACTATTTACAAATCGAATCTTTTGTGTTACAATGAATTAACCGTATATCAATAAGGAGTGAATCAAATGGACTTTAAGACCCTGTTTCCCGTCAGCTTCAATCTGAACAAGTACGTGAAGCTGGAATTTAAGGAGAACCCCGAGCTGTACTGGATGATCGTTGAGATCGTCGTGTATGTGCTGGCAGGCATCATCGCCAGCGCGGTTATCGGCGTTCTGTGGACGCTGGTCGGTTTCCTGGGCATTCTGTGGGGAATCGTTGACGGCGTTATCGGTCTGTACATCATCGTAGGTATCGTTCTCAGCGTATTGAAATTCTGCAAAGTGATTCAATAATCAGGAACGGACATTCAATTCGTAAAAAATCCCGCTGTTATGCGGGATTTTTTACTAAGCCGGTATAATTGCCGTCTTTGCGGTGCAAACTGATGCTATCCGATTCAATAAAGGAGATTTACGATGAAATCATTTCTGAAATGCCTGCCTCTGCTGCTGGCACTGCTTTTGACCCTCACCGCCTGCGGTACCCGTAAAACCGCAGACAACACCTCTGCCGCTACTACCACTACTAACGACACCGAGGACACCCGCTCGCTGAAGGAGATCTACGACGCCTTTATCGCAAAGGTGGACGCCGAATTCCCCTCGCTGGTGGAGACGCCGGTGGATGGCGACAACTTCAGCTACTACTTCGGCATCACCGACAGCTCGGTTGCCGAGTCCACCTTCGTGTCCGAGCCCATGATGGGCGCCATCCCCTTCGGTATCAGTATGCTCCGCGTCAAGGATGGCGTGGACGCCGCCAAGATCGCCGCCGAGATGGAAGCGGGCATTGATCCCCGCCGCTGGGTCTGCGTGACCGCCTCCTACGTGGAGACTGCGGTCAAGGGCAACGTGATCCTCTTGGTGCTGGACAACGACGACGCCCGCGGTGCCGCCATCGTGGAAGCCTTTCGCGCGCAGTAACCTCACCCATCCCATTTTTTAGAAAGGAGCGCTGACCGTGGTCTTTTCGGATACACCGTTTCTCTTCGTTTTTCTGCCGATCCTACTGATCCTCTACTATCTGACCCCCAGGCAGGCGAAGAACTATCTTCTTCTTGCCGCCAGCCTCCTGTTTTACTTCACGGGGGAGCCGAAATACACCCTTCTGCTGATCGCCTCGGCGCTGGGAAATTACCTCTTTGCGCTGGCGATCGAAGGACTCCCTCGCGCCAAAAAGCCCTTGCTGATCCTTGCTGTAGTGCTGAACGTGGGCACGCTGGTCTTTTTCAAGTTCTCGGCGGTCTGGATCAGCGGGCTGAACGCACTGCTGGGCACGTCCTTCGAACCGCTCGCCCTTCCGCTGGGCATCAGCTTCTACACCTTCCAGGCGATGTCCTACACCATCGACGTCTATCGCGGCGAGGCGAGGCTGCAGAGAAATCCCTTCGCCTTTGCCACCTATCTTTGCCTGTTCCCTCAGCTGATCGCGGGTCCCATCGTCCGCTACACCGACGTGGACGAGGAGCTTTCCCACCGCCGTCACACCCTGCAGGATTTTTCCGAGGGGCTTGCCCGCTTTACCGTGGGACTTGCCAAAAAGGTGATCCTTGCCAACAATCTGGGCGTTCTGTGTGACACCTTCCGTCAGGCAGAGGCACCGTCCGCCGCCTTCGGCTGGCTGTACGCCGTCTGTTACGCTCTGCAGATCTACTTCGACTTTTCGGGCTACTCCGATATGGCGATCGGACTGGGGCGCGTATTCGGCTTTCACTTTCCCGAAAACTTCGACTATCCCTATATTTCGGGCAGCATCACCGAGTTTTGGCGTCGCTGGCACAAGACGCTTTCGGGCTGGTTTCGGGACTACGTCTATATTCCGCTGGGCGGAAGTCGGGTCAGCCGCCCCCGCTGGATGCTGAACCTGCTGACCGTTTGGGCGCTGACCGGTCTTTGGCACGGCTCGGGGACGGGTGTGATGAACTTTATCCTTTGGGGCGCGCTGTACGGCGTCCTGCTCTGCCTGGAAAAGCTCTTTCTCGGAAAGATCTTCGCCAAGGTGCGCCCCGTAGGGCATCTGTTCGTCATCGCCGTGACGCTGTTTGGCTTCGTGCTCTTCGGAGCCGACGGACTCGCGGGTGCACTGTCCGATCTGGCGATCCTCTTCGGCAGATCGGGGCTTACCGACCCCGCCGCCCTCTACTATTGGCGAAGCGGAGCGGTGCTGATCGCCGTTGCCGTCATCGGTGCAACGCCCCTGCCGAAAAAGTGCTGGGACTTCTTGCAAAGACGCGCCGAAGGCGTGACCGCCGTCCTCCAGCCTCTGCTGGTGGTCGCCGCCCTTGCGATCTCCACGGCGTATATCGTAGGCTCCACCTTCAATCCGTTCCTCTATTTCAGATTCTGATCGGTGTGCCGCTAAAGGAAATGCTATGAAACCTATCTCAACCATCCGTTCTATCGCTACTGCGGCGGTATTTTGCCTGTTCGTGGCGTTCTTCGGCGTCGCCGTTTGGCTGGCGCCCGATAAGGACTATTCGGTCTACGAGCGGCGACCGCTGCAGCAGACCCCCGTCCTGGAGGAAGCCGAGGATCTTTCCGATTACTTCTCCTCCTGGGACGCCTACCTCAGCGATCAGTTCTACCTGCGGGACGAGCTGCGTTTTCTCAAAAGCAGTTTTGCCTGTAACGTCCTTCGGCAGACCGACGTCAACGGCTATTACAGCGAGGACGGCAGTCAGGCGGAGCTGCTCTACCCCATGAACGACGCCAATATTGCCTCCAACGTCGCTCTTTTGGAGGAGGTTCGAAAGACCTACTTTCCAAACAGCCCCGCCTACTACGCCGTCATCCCCGACAAATCCTATTATATGGACGTGCCGTTGGGGCTTGATTACGACGGGATCGACCGTATCTTTCAAAACGGTCTGCACGCCGCCGCGATCTCGCTCAGAGACAGGCTGGAGCTGTCCGACTACTACGGCACCGACATTCATTGGAAGCAGGAGGAGCTGGAGGAGGTCTACGAAGTCCTGCGGGTGGCGCTTCGCGGCGATCTCCCGCCCTTTGCCGACGCGGGCTTTACCGAACTGACGGCGGGCGAGTTCTACGGTGTTCTCTACGGACAGGCGGCTCTGCCCGCCGAACGGGACGAAATGCACTACCTGACCAATGCCACTATCGAGAATCTGACTCTTACCGTTTGGGACACCGGTAAAACGGGCGCGGTCTACGACACCGAAGCCTTTGCGGGAGACGACGCCTACGACCTGTATCTGGGCGGCGAGGCGGCGATCCTGCACGTCGAAAATCCTGCCGCTACCGGCGACCGCAAGCTGATCCTTTTCCGCGACAGCTTCGGGCGGAGCATCGCCCCTCTGCTGGCAGAGGGCTACGCTGAGATCGTGCTGGTGGATCTACGCTGGATCCGCCCCGCATACCTGTCCAATTTCTCCGACTTACTATCTGCTGACGAGAGTACCGACGTCCTGTTCCTCTACAGCGCGCAGGTACTGAACTCCATGAAGCTGGGATAAACGCAAAAACCACGGCACAGCGTGCCGTGGTTTTTGTATTTCGGTTCGGATCACTCCACCGTCACGTGATCGGGCAGAGTTTCCAGCATCTTGTTGTACTTGAATTGCAGTACCAGCTCGTCCATGCCGAAGTAATCCTCTACGTCCGCCTCGGTGGACAGACCGTAGTAGTAATAATAATAGAAGTAATAGGTCTCAAACTCGGCGGTGAGGGCTTCCTTATACTCGGCGTAGGTCAGGGTGATGCCCAGCCGCTCAAAAAGCGTTTCCAATACCAAACGGTTCTCGATGGTGCTTTCGGCGTTTTTCTTGGCGTCATCATACTGCTCGTCGAAGATCGTCTGAGTCTCTTCGTCGGTTAGTTTCTCATCGCCGTAGATGTAGTCGATATAATCGTAAACGTACTCGGAAATATACTGATCCAGCAGTTCCTCGGGATAGGAGGAGAAGGTGGAGCCTTCCGAAACGGCTTCATAAGCCATCTGTGCGGTGTAATAGCGCAGGATGTACGCCTTGAAGGACGCCACGTCGGTGAATTGCTCGGAGGTGTATTCGGATACCATTTCGTCGGTCAGCTCGGGCAGGACGACGTTTTGGATGCTGTTGACCGTCACGTCGAACTTGATCACCACGCCCTGCAGTTCCTCGGAATTGAGATAGTCATCCGCGAAGGTGACCGTAATGGTGCGGGTCTCGCCCGCCTTCATGCCGATCAGCTGTTCCTCAAAACCTGCGTTGTTCTTTTCGGGATTCGTTTCGCTTTCGTAAGCGCCCACGAAGGTGCCGGAGCCGATGGTCAGGTCGTAGCCCGCTTCCAGATTCCCCTCGTCGTCGTAGGCGATGTTGGTCATGTTGGCGATGGTCTCTTCGGTGATCTCCACGGACGCGTCGGCAGAGTAGCCCTTGTAGTGAATGTTTACCACGTCGCCGTCAGTAGCGGCGTAGCCCTCCTCGGTGTTAACGTATTCCGCAAAGTATTCCTTCGCCGCGGCTTCCTCGGAGAGCCAATTGGCATTCAACTCTTTCGAGGAGACCTTGATATCCGACAATTGGGGAACGGTGGCGTATTGGGACAGATCGAACTGAAAATCCTCGGAGATCATCAGATCATCGTCGTCGTATTTGGGGGTGGAATCTCCCTCACCCGCGGTGGTCACAGTGGTAGTGCTTTGAGCACCGTTGGAATTTTGTTCGTTGCCGCAGGATGCGAAAGTGGTCAGCAGACCCGCAAGCAGGAGAAGGGTGACAAATCTTTTCATATGATTCCTTTCGACGGAGAATCGCGCGGCGATCCTCCGTATCATGCTGTTTTTTTCATTTGTACCTTCATTATGACATAGAATTGTGAAGAAATCAACCCATTTTCGCAAATTTACACAAAATTCAGAAAGAAAACACAACCGCCCGAACGGCGGTATCACTGACCTCTTGGCTGTAAGCCAAAGGGGCGCAAATTCTTGCGCCCCTTTCAGGAGGTTCTTGAAGGGTTTTGTAATTCGGCAATGCCGAATTACATCTTCTCTTCAAGAAGTTTCCCTGAGCCGTCCCGCTTACTCCTCGATCGCCGCCTTTTGGGTGTTGATGTCGTAGAAGATCTTGGGATCGAACTTGAACTCACGTCCGTAGGACATCAGACCGTTCTGCTCCTGCTCCACGTCGTACAGCTGGGTGTAGCAGAAGGCACAGCAGTCGGGATTGTTCAGCATCGCCTCGGTAAGCCCCTTGTAACGGGCGATGAACTCTTCCTCGGTCTTGGGGGCGTTACCGTAGCCCCATGCGCCGCTGCCCAGCGACCAGCCGATTCCGCCGTACTCGGAGATGAAGAAGGGCTGTCCGTGCCACTTCTGACGATCCTTGAAGGTCTCGTGCACACCCTTGCCGTTGTGCTCGGCGTAGGTCTCCACGTTCTGATCGTAGTCGTGGATGTCGTAAATATCGGTGTAAGGACCCACGTGGAAGTTGCCCGAGGTGTCGATGACGGGGCGGGTGGGATCCATCGCCTTGGTCACCTGCCAGGTCAGCTTGATCAGATCGTCGGATTGCCGTCTGCCTTCGTTATCCCAGGTCTCGTTGAAGGGACACCAGCCGATCAGCGAGGGATGGTTGAAGTCGCGCTCTACGCTCTCCATCCACTCGGGGAGCCAGTTGCGGATCTCGGCGGTATCCCAGATCTTGATGCCCCAGTTGCCGTGCTCGCCCCAGACCAGATAGCCCAGTTTGTCTGCCCAGTAGAGGAAGCGGGGCTCAAAGATCTTCTGATGCAGGCGGGCGCCGTTGAAGCCCAGCTGCATGGAGAGCTCGATGTCCTTTTTCAGCGCCTCGTCGGTGGGCGCGGTGTAGATTCCGTCGGGATAGAAGCCCTGATCCAGCACCCAGCGTCCGAATACGCTCTTACCGTTGATGAGGAACTTGCGGTTGGTGAGCGCGACAGAGCGCAGACCGAAGTAGGAGGTGACGGTGTCGTAGATCACGCCGTCCTTTTCCACGGTCAGCTTCAGATCGTAGAGCTTACCGTCGCCCACCTCCCACAGATGCTTTTCCATCAAAGGAAGGCTGATGACCGCGTTCATGGCGTTGACCACGGTGGAGCCGATGCCCATGGGTACGCCGTCGTAGAATGCCTCGGCGGTCACGCGGCAACCAACTGCATAATTGTTCAGCTGAACGGTCAGCTCGGCAGAGACGTTCTCGATGTCGGTGACCACCTTGAAGTTCTTCACGTAGTAGCGGTCTACCGCTTCCATAAAGACGGTCTGCCAGATGCCGGTGGTACGGGTGTAGGAGCAACCGGCGGAGTAGTACCACTGAGATTGCTTGCCCACGGGCTGATGACCGCCGCGGGTGTCGTCCTCGGCGCAGAGCACGATGGAGTTGCCCTCCTCCTGCAGAGCGTCGGTGACGTCCACCGAGAAGGGAGTGTAGCCGCCGCGGTGCTCGCCCACGAACTTACCGTTCACCCAAACGCGGGCGAAGTAGTCCACCGCGCCAAAGTGAACGAGGATAGATTTGCCCTTCCAATGGGCGGGGACGTCCAGCGCACGCTTGTACCAGACGCAGTTCATGTAGTCCACGTTGCCGATGCCCGAAAGGACGCTCTCGGGGCAGAAGGGAATGGTGATCTCGCCGTCCAGATGCTCGCGCTCGTAGTACTTCTTGGCAAAGCCTACCATGGCGTTGTCGATTTCAAACTCCCACTTGCCGTTGAGATTTACCCAGGGCTCACGCACCAGCTGAGGGCGGGGATATTCGGGTCTTGGAATGTTCATAGGATACCTCCGTACACCTGCCGCATCGGGCAGGATTTATTATAATTTTCTACGGTCATTATAGCAAAACGAAGCAGACTCGTCAACTGTTTCGAAAAAAACCGAAAAAATTCGTCGAGGTGCGCAAATCGGGACGGGATTTTTTGACAGATTGCACAAAGTCGGCGGAGCCGTCGGACGCGATCCGGCAAAACCGAATAAATGCGTAGATATTTACAAAACAAACAAGGTTTATTATATTGTGATTTTTCGGGGTTTTCGCTACAATGAGGGCAGAAATACTTTTGTACGGAAAGGATGAAATCAATGAAGACGATCAAAAGAAAATCGGCGCGGTTTTTCGCGCTGCTCCTGACGGTGTCGCTCCTGCTCCCGCTGTTGCCCGCCTATGCCGCAACGGGGGCGTCGGTGACCTTTGGCACCGCCTTCGGTGAATTTTCCAAAACCTGGTCGGCAAACAATTACAGCTATCCCTCCATGCAGGTCTACTCCATGGAGGTAGGGCAGAGCGTCACCTACGACGCCAAGCTTGCCGTTCCCGAAAGCGGAGACTACGCGCTGACCCTTTACGGCAGATGTCAGGGCGGCGAGGGCAGCTTTGACCTTGCCATTGGCGGCACGAAGGTCGCCGCCGTGGATCTGTCCCAAGGCGGCACTACCACCGGTGCCAACATCGCCACCTACGAGCTGGGAAATGCGACGCTTGCCGCAGGAGAGCAGACCGTGACCCTCACCTGTACCGGGGCGGGCACGCTGGCGCTGGGCGAGTTGGCTGTCACCGCCTCGGCAGGCACTCCCGATCCCGATCCTGCGCCCACTCCCACCGAGCTGAAGTTTGAGGGCGAATCCACTCCCTTTACCGTTACCGACAGCACGGGCAAGACCGCCTCTGTCAGCAAGGAGAGCGCGTGGGCGTGGACGACGAGCCTGTCGGGCGCTGCGAACGTATCGGGCGACCTTTGCTTCTTCCGTAGCGGCGGCGTGGGCGGAACGGTAGACTATACAATCGAGCTTACCGAGGCGGGCGAGTACAGTCTTATCTGGGCGTACCGTCCCAACGACGAGAGCTACAGCACCGTTCAGGTTTTGATAGACGGCAAAGAGATCGGCGGTGTGATCTCCCAAAAATCGGGGATGACCGTGGGCGGCAAGACCAATCAGGTCAACACCGTCCGAGAGGTGACGCTGGGCAACGTGACGCTTGCCGCAGGCGCGCACACCGTCAGCTTCAAGATGACCGAGGGCGGTCTGGACGAAGCTCGCTCCGCGCTGACCGTGGACTATTTCCGCTTGGGTGATCCGGTGGACGAGTCGCGACTCACCTTCACCGAGCCGCCTCTTGATCTGAGCGACGCTCCCGAGGCACCCGCCACCAAGGAAAACAGCAAGCCCATTACCGTGGACGTTCCCGACGGAATGCTGGATACTCTGCCCGGCAAGGCGGCGTCTGCGACGACTACCGACAAGATCACAGTCTATCCGTTGGCGGATTGCTACTCGCCTTCCGCTAAATATACGCTCACCGTAGACGGCGTCAACGTCCCCGTCACCTCCGTGGGCGGCAACTACGAATACGCCGCCTTCGATTACGACCCCGAAAAGGGTGCGATTGAGGTGAAGATTGAATGCAAGGACAGCGTGCGCACGTTACTGGTCAGCCCACAGCATCTGGCACCCGTAGCCTCCAAGCGCGGCAAGACGGTAACGGCGACCGTCACCGAGAACCGCACCTACTGCTTCTCCATCAACGGCGGCTATTTGCTGATCTCCGCCGATCCCATGGAGACCGACGTCCCCGCAGTGCGGGGCGAGGGGATCTTCAATATCAACGACGCCCCCTACTCGGTGACCGCCGCAATGAGCGACCGAGAGCGGACTGCGGCGATCCAGAAGGCGCTGGACGACGCCTCTGCCTACGGAAGCGTGCAGGGACACGCCAACGGCGTGGTCTATATCCCTGCTGGTACGTATACGATCGGTAATCTTTACATCGGATCCAACACTCACCTGTATCTTGCTGGCGGCGCGGCTTTGCAGATCACCGAGGACACCTCGCTGCTGCGCATCGACGGCTGTAAGACCTCCATGTCCCTGCCAAACGGCGGCTACGGACTGGATTACACCTGGTGGATCTCCACCGCCTTCACCGCCGAAGGACAAACGGTGGAGGGCTCCTACGATATCCGCATCAGCGGACGCGGCACCATTGACGGCGGCGGAATGGAGTTCTGGCGCAATACTTCTTTAGGCAACAATACCCTCGTCCCCATCGCCTGCTCCTATTTCACCTGCGAGGGGATCACCGTCCGCGAGGGCGTCTGCTGGTCGGTGGTACCCGTCCGCAGTGATCACCTGACCTTCGATTGGGTGAAGTTCTATCAGCGCACCGATATGGGCGAGGGCGACGGCATCGACGTTTGCGAATGTCAGAACGTGGTGGTCTCCAACTGCACGGGGCTTGCGCTGGACGATCCCTTTACCACCAAAGCGTGGCCTTATAAAACCGGCATCACCATGAACTGGTCCGGCGTTCCCGAATACGTGGACGGCGTCCTCTTTGAAAACTGTATGTCCTACACCCATTGCTACGGCTTTAAGGTAGGACAGGGCACCGACCAAAACCAGTACGACGTCACCTTCCGCGGCTGTACCGTGCTGGACGCGGCAGTGGGACTCGGCGTTCACTGCAAATCGGGCAGCGGAACGGCGGAAAACGTGCTTTTCGAGGATTGCTACGTGGAAAAGCTCCACGGCAACAACGACGGACACAGCTCCTGGTTCATCGCTTACACCCAGCACAACTCTCGCGGCGACGGCAATATCCGTAACGTGACGTTGCGGAACATCCACGTTTACGACGGCGCAGAGGGTTCCAACGCAGTGGAGCTGATCGGCTATAACGCCGACAGCGGCATCGACGGCGTCACCTTCTCGCAGATCTACTTTGACGGACAGCTTGCCGAATCGCTCCGTGAACTGCTTCCCAAGGTGACGCAGAACGAGTACGCGACGAACGTCAAGCTGGACAATCGGGCGGCGGAGGAGAACCCTCCCGTCACCGAGCCTGACACCGATGAGACCGGCAAGAGCGCCGCCACCACCGGCAAGCCTGCCGACCAATCGCCTGCCACCGACGATCCTGCAAGCGATCCTTCGACTCCCGAAGAGAAGAGCAGCGGATGGCTGATCCCCGTGCTGGTGATCGGCGCGGTAGTCCTGGCAGGTGCGGCAGTACTGACCGTGCTCCGAAAGAAAAATAAAAATAAATAAAAATATATGGAGGAAAACAAAATGAAAAAGTATTGGCATTATGTCTGGCGCTGGCAACTCTGCTGGTCGCCGCAACCGTCGCTTCCTTTGCACAGGAGAGCGAAACCGTCAAATTCCGCGTGGAGTTTGAAAATTATCAGTCGGTGCTTACCGACGCCGGTTTGAAGCCCACCACCTCCGGTTTCCAGGACGGCGGCGATTATTCGGCAAACGGCGCAACCATCCTGGCTTGCTGGGCGATTCCTCAAAACAGCAGCTTCGAGCTGAAGTTTAACGCCGAGACCGCAGGTACGTACAGCTTTGCAATGGGCTGGGTCAGCCACGACGGCAGCTACGGCATCTGGGACGTATCGGTGAACGGTACGCTCCTGCTGGACGATATTTCCACCCAAACGCCCGCGGGCGGAGGTGCCAACCGCGGCTATATTTCAAGCTCTGCCGTGAACGTCGAGCTGACCGAGGGCGAGAACACCTTGACGCTGGTAGCCAACCGAGAAGGCTCCAACACGCTGAAGCTGGACTACGCCGAGCTGACGCTGGTGGCAGCCGCCGCTCCCGAAACCTCTGAGACCACCGAGGAAACTACCACCACCGAAACCACTACTACTGAAGCGACCACCACCACCGAAGCAACTACTACTACTGAAGCAACTACTACCGATGCGCCCGAAACCGATGCGCCCGACGCTACCGTGATCACCTTTACCGCAGGTGCGGCAACCGGAGACGCCTACAGCAAGACCTGGGCTGCAAACAATCCCACCTATCCCAATATGCAGGTCTATACGGTCAACGAAAACGGCGTGCTGTCCTACGGCACCGTCACCGTCACCGAGGGCGGCAAATACAGCGTCGTCATCGACGCCCGCTCCCAGAACGGAGCCGGAACCTTCGAATTTTCCATCGGCAAGACCGCCGAGAGCGCCGTCGTGCTGAAAACCGTCAATCTGCTGACCGACGCCGCCGAGACCAAGGATTGGAATATCGCTTCCTTCGAGCTGGGCGAGATCGATCTTGCTACAGGCGAGTACAATCTCTACTGCAAAAACGCAGGCGAGGCGGACGGCGCGCTGGCACTGGGCGCAGTCACGCTGACTCTGGAAGAGGCGGCAGGGGAGACTCCTTCCGTGGACGCTCCCGCCGAGACCGGTGACGCCCTGTGGCGGACGCTGGCGGTGCTGACGCTGGCGGCTGCCGGCGTTGTGACCGTCCTGCAGGTCGGCAAGAAAAGCCGCTGAGTGACACGGAACCCCCGACCGATCCGTATTTGCCGTTTCGCATACGGTGAATACGGATCAGTCGTCCCACGACAGTCCGATATTTTGCGTTCGATTAAATAAAAAATGCAAAAAAAGTGAGAAAATCTTATACTATCGTCTAAATCAGTCGATTTTCCAATTGATTTTACCAATCATTTGTTCTATAATAGGATATCAGTTTTTTTGCGAGGTATCTATGGACTCCAATAAGCCTATCAAACTCACCGGCTCCAAATATTTTGACCGGGATATGTTTTACGATATTATCGTTCATTACGTTTCCCAAGACTACCCCTTGCATTGGCACGATTTTTACGAATTTGAATACGTTCAGAGCGGACACGCCGTTCAGGTGATCAACGGAAAGGAATACGATGCGGTTCCCGGTACGGCGGCCCTACTGTCTCCCGTGGATTTCCACTGCTATAAAAACGTATCTCCCGACGATCCGTTGATGATCTACAATATCAAGTTTTCCGACTTGATCCTTCCCACCGAGCTGCGTACACGGCTCTGTACTCTCCGTCAACCGCTGTACGGTCTGCCGCAACAGGTCAAACCGATCTTCGACCGCCTGCACGATGAGTATAACAGCGACGCCTACGGCAGAGATCAGTATATTATGGCGGGCATTATCCAGCTCATCGTCCTGTTGCTCCGCAACGGACGCGAGGTGGGTAGCTCGGTGAAAACGGGAGAGGGCAGGGGGCATTCGCTGATCCAGGAGGCGGTGCTCTATATCCGCAACCATTACCGTAGCTCCATCACCGTGGAAGAGGTGGCAAAGGTGGTACACCTGACGCCTAACTATTTCAGCGAATACTTCAAAAAACAGACCGGCGTGAAGTTCTCGTCTTACGTGCAGAAGCTACGGTTGGAGTTTGCCGTCAGCCTGCTGAAAATGTCCGACCTGTCGGTCAAGCAGGTAGCCGATCAGTCCGGCTTCAACAGCGCCGCGTATTTCTCCAACGCCTTCAAGGATAGCTTCGGCATTTCTCCCGAGCAGTTCAGAAAAAGCAATCTCCGAACCGTCTCGCCGGTACGATCAATCGAAAAGGAATTATGATCATGATCCAAACAGACTTTCCAAGCGCCCCCTGTCTGAAAAAGCTGGAGCGCCCCGTCCTGACCAAGGACGACGTTCCCTATAACGCCGCGCTGATCTTCAACGCAGGCGTCGCCAAGATCGACGGCGAGTACGTGATGCTCTTTCGCAACGACTACGGCGACTACGATAAACGCATCCTGCGGGGAACCAATCTGGGACTTGCCCGCTCCAAGGATGGCGTTCATTGGGTAGCCTCCGACAAGCCCTGCTTTGCCATGAAGGACGAGGAGATCGGCAGAGTCTACGATCCCCGCCTCACCGTCATCGACGGCAAATGCCACGTCTGCTTTGCTATGGACACCCGCCACGGTATCCGCGGCGGCATCGCCGTTACCGAGGATTTTGAAACCTTCGACATCCTCTCCCTGTCCGCGCCCGATAACCGCAACATGGTGCTGTTCCCCGAGAAGATCGGCGGCAACTACGCCCGTCTGGAGCGTCCGATGCCGGTCTACTCCCGGGGGAGAGACCGCTTCGATCTGTGGTACAGCGAATCCCCCGACCTGAAGTTTTGGGGCAACACCAAGCTGGTGATGGGCGTGGAGGACGTGCCCTTTGCCAACGATAAGATCGGCCCCGGCGCGCCCCCGGTCAAGACCGACAAGGGCTGGCTGATGGCGTTCCACGCCGTCATCCGCGACAACGAGCGGGGCAAGCACGGCTGGGAAGACCGCTGGCAGAAGTGCTACTACGCGGGCATCGCTCTGCTGGATCTGAACGATCCCTCCAAGGTGATCGGACTGTACAAACAGCCGCTGATCGCTCCCGAGCTTCCGTGGGAGACCGACGAAGGCTTCCGCACCCACGTCATCTTCCCCGGCGGCATGATTCTCGAACCCGACGGCGAGGTCAAGATCTACTACGGCGCCGCCGATACGGTAGAATGCCTGGCGACCGTTCACGTGGACGATCTGATCAAGCTGTGTTTAGGTGAATAAACGCATGAAAGAGGACTTCCCGCGAAGTCCTCTTTCGTTTTAGGTGCAGATTCAATTCAGTTGTGTCGGTTACAATCATGGGCACGATCGAATATTTCCCCGAAAAATTCGAAAAATCGCCAACCTTTTTTAGTTCCCGTGTCTATAGAGATGAAAGCTTTCAAAGAGGTACGAGCAAGTGAACAGACAAGACGCAGAGAAGATCATCACCGAATATCTGAAGCCCGTCTTCGGCTTTGCGCTGAAGCGGTGTAAAAGTGTGCACGACGCCGAGGATCTGTCCCAGGAGATCGTGGCGAGGGCGTTCCGCGCCCTTCTGCTCCGAGAGGACATCGCCGATCCGGGCAAATTCATCTGGACGGTGGCTCACAACGCGCTGAGCAATTATTATCGGGACGCCGCCAAGAGTACGGTAGGCATACCGCTGGACGCGGTTTCCGAGACCGTGGCGGATCCCGATTCCGAGCGCCTTCCCGATGACGGCGAAGAGCCGATCCGCTGCCTGCGGAGCGAGATCGCCTACCTGTCGAAACTGCAGAGGCGGATCGTCATCGCCTACTATTTTGAAAATCGCAAGCAGGCGGAGATCGCCGAGGAGCTGGGTATTCCGCTGGGCACCGTCAAATGGCACTTGTTCGAAGCAAAAAGAGAATTGAAACGAGGTATGACTACCATGAGAGAAGCAAGTGAACTGAAATTTAACCCAATCCAATTCGATTCGTTTGGTATCTGCGGTTCGCCGGGAACCAAATCGCCCGACGAATTTTTCCGAAGCGTACTGTCGCAGAATATTTGCTATTGCGTGCGCAACACCGCTAAAACGGTCAACGAGATCGCTGACGATCTGGGTGTTTCCCCGGTATACGTGGAGCCGGAAGTGGAGTTTTTGGAGGAATACGGCTTTTTGCAGGAGAAAAAGGGGAAGTACATCGTTAATTTCATCATCAGCGAGCCAACGGCAGAGCTGCTGACTCTGCAGGATCGGATGTACAAGAGAGCCGCAGAGCTGTTTGCCAACGATCTGTATGATGAGCTGATCTCTTCGGGTGTTCTGGATGCCCCCGATATTTGGTGCAATCAGACCGACGAGCCTCTCACCTTGACCTCTGCGGCAAAACGGGATGAGAACTTCCTGCTGTGGTCACTGATCCCCTATATCGCCGCCTGTAGTGAAGACGATACGGCAAAGGAAGAGATCACCTTTGAGGAGGTGGCAACCGTTCGCCCCGAAGGCGGACACAATATCTGTCATGCGACGGTCATTCCCGACCGTATGACCTTGCCGGAGGATTATGTGTATATGAATGGCTGGTGCGGCCCCATGTGGAACGAAAATGGGGGGTGCATTCTATGGCAGCTCAACAGCCGGTGGTCGGATCGGCAGGTAGATCTCCGTTATTCCGAGGATGCGCGACGGATACTGTCTCTCTATCAACGGGAAGAAGAAGGACTGCTGACCAAAGACGAATACGCATGGCTCGCCGAGCGCGGTTACGTCAAAACCTGCGGCGATCCCGACGGCTATTTCAAGTCATCGTGGCAGATCGTAGTGCTGTCAAGCCGAGAGGTTCAGAGTAAACTGTTTGCCATTGGCAAACGGATCAAAGAAAAGCACAAGGCGACCTTGGATGCCCTCAAAGCCGACTATACCGAAGCTGTTTTGGCGTCGGTTCCCGCCCATCTGAAAAGGGTGAAGCAATACGAATTGCAATTCATATTCCGCTCCGACGGATGGTTCCTGCTCCATTGCATCGTTGCGCTTTTGAAAAACGGTAAGCTGAAAGAGCCCATCGAAGGACAGCGAAAAGCGCTGACCACTCTGATCGTCCCGAACTAATAAATACCGCCGGAAACCGTAAGGCTTCCGGCGATCTTTTCCGCCCGTCTCTCTATCCCCCCAATATCTCCTTCGCCATCCGACGGGCGGCGTGACCGTCGCCGTAGCGGGTGGAGGGCACGCGCATTGCCGACCGCGACGTCTCGTTCGAGAGCAGGCGCACCGCTTCGGCAACCGCCCTTGTGGGATCGCTCCCGATGATCCGCAGGGAGGGGGCATCACCCCGCTCGCTTTTCTCCCGAAGCACCAGCGTGGGGACGCCCAGAAACGCCGCTTCCTCCTGCAGACCGCCGCTGTCGGTGAGCAGAAGGGTCAGCCGAGGCAGCAGATGGGCACAGACGGGATAAGACAGCGGCGGCAGGACACGGACGCGGGGATGCGTGCTCCCCACAGCCAACCGCAGCGCGGGAGAGGGGTGGGCGGGGAAGAGGATGGTGCAATCGGGCGCGGCGTCCGCGATCTTTCCCAGCGCGGCAAGAAAGGACGGCAGAGCGGCGGCGTTCTCCCGGCGATGGAGGGTGCAGAGGACGATCCTCCCCTCGGCGACAGGCAGCTCGGGTGCGGGACGGGTGAGGATCAGACGCAGTCCGTCCTGCCCGCTGTTTCCGGTGACGGCGATCCGTCCCGTCACCCGCTCGGTGCGGAGCGCGTCGGCGTCGGCGTCGGTGGGGCAAAGGTGGAGATCGGCAAGAGGGGCGATCATCCGTCGGTGCGCCTCCTCGGGGAAGGGATTTTTTGCAAACGTCCGCAGCCCCGCCTCCACGTGAACGAGCGGGAAGCGCCCGTAAAACGCCGCCAGCGCGCCGCCGAGCGCCGTGGTGGTGTCGCCCTGCACGATCACTCCGTCGGGAGCAAGATCGGAAAGAAGCGGCGGCAGGACGGTCAACATTTCTGCGAGCAGTCCCTCGGGCGTGCGACCGGAGCGGAAGGAAATGGGCGCGTATTGCGGAACCTCTCCGAAGGCGGCAAGGGTGTCGGTCAGCAGATCGCCGTGCTGTCCGACGGCGCAGAAATCCGCCCTCGCCCCCCGACGGCGCAGTTCCACCGCCACGGGAGAAAGCTTGATCGCCTCGGGACGAGTCCCGACCATGAGGATGTATGTAGGCATAGATTTATTGGAGGGAACTTCTTGTAAGAAGTCCCTCCAAACCTCCCTCAAGAACTTTTAGAACTGTCGGGCAAATGCTTGCCCGACAGACTGCATTAGTATATGCAGAGGAATTTCGCAAATTTCCAGAAAACTCTTGTAAATCCCATCGATTTGTGCTAAACTAAAACAAGTTACAATGGGGAGGTCTGTTATGGCAGAAGATAAGCGTTACAAAAAACTGATGGGCAATACCGCAGTCATAGGACTGGGACAGCTTGGCTCCAAGGTGCTGGTCTATCTACTGGTGCGCCTGTACACCGCGGTCATGTCCGCCGAGGAGTATTCCATCGCCTCCAATCTGACCGAAACGGCAACCCTTCTGATCCCTCTTCTGTCGCTGGGCATTGGCGAGGCGGTCTTCCGCTTCGGCATGGATCGGAATTTCAATAAGAAGGACGTCTTCAGCGGCGGCTTCGTTGCGGCATTGATGGGCGCGCTGATGCTGGTGGCGGTGATCCCCATCCTCTGCTCCATCCCCTATATGCAGGGCAGAGAATGGCTGATCCTCACCTACGTGTTCTCGTCGATCCTTCACACCATCTGTTCGCAGTTTTTGCGGGCGGAGGGCAGATTCAAGCTCTACGCCGTCCAGGGACTGCTCAACACCGCGCTGGTCATCACCTTCAATATCATCTTCCTGATCCCGCTGAAGATGTCCTATATCGGCTACGTTCTGTCGGTAGCGGTAGCGGATTTCCTTGCCACCGTCTTTATGGTGGTGGCGGCAAAGCTGTGGCGCCACTTCAACCTGCGGGCAGTACGAGGGTCCACCCTCAAGGAGATGCTGAAATACAGCATCCCCATGATCCCCGCCAATATCTTTTGGTGGATCACCAACGTCTCAGACCGCTATATGGTCACCTGGTATTTGGGAGACGCGGCAAACGGACTCTACTCCGCCTCCTACAAGATCCCCACGCTGATGATGACCATCTCGGGCATCTTCGTTACCGCTTGGCGCAACAGCGCCGTGGACGAGCGGGAGTCCAAGGACAGCGCCGCCTTCTACGAGCGGGTGTTTGCCGTATTCTCGTCGGTCGTCTTCCTGATGGCGGGGTGCATTATCGCCTTTGCCAAGGTCATTACCGTGGTCATGTTCGACCCCTCCTACGGTGCGGCGTGGAGTAATATTCCCGTTCTCACCCTGGCGATGGTCTTCTTCAATCTGGTCTCCTTCCTCGGCAGTCTGTACGTCGCCGAGAAAAAATCGTTGTATTCCTTCTTCACCTCGATGGCGGGCGCGGCGGTCAATATCCTCCTCAACCTGCTCCTGATCCCCACCAAGCTGGGCGCCATGGGCGCGGCGATGGCTACCTTCGCCAGCTATCTGGTGGTGTTCTTCCTGCGGGTGTGGACGGCGAAAAAGATCAAACCCTTCCGAATGCACCTTGTAAGGATCGGGCTGAATAGCCTGCTGGTAGTGGCGCAGACCGCAGTGATCCTCTGGTCTTTCCCCGGTTGGATGGCAGTGGAGGGCGTTCTGTTGGCAGTGGTGATCGTTCTCAACTGCAAGCCTATTTTGCAGATGGCAAAAATGCTTCTGGGCGGCAGAGGCCGCAGATCTCCCTCAGCGGTTGATGAGCAAAAGCCCCAAGAGTAAATAGACCTGATCCTCCTGATCGCAGGTAAGCAGCATCAGGAGGATCCAATATAAGAGCAGATCCTCCAGCGTCAGCGACCGAAGCAGAGACAGGCTTAACAGCGGCGCGTCGGAGTCGTCTTCTGCCGTCGACGGGGCGTCGTTTACGGGCGATACGTCCGCAGATGACACCTCCAAGGGAATCTCGTCGGCGTCGGCTTCGGACTCTGCCTCGGGCGCCTGCGCCGGGACAAACGGGACGTCCTCCTCCGAAGCCCTTTGCTCGTCTGCCTCCTCCAACATGGCTTCACGGGAGAGCTTCTCCGTCTCATCCGAAAGATCTGCCACAGCCTCCGTCAGGGCAGGGATCACCACCTCGGGAAGATCCTCCCGACGGACGGTGCATTCCGGGGAAAAAGCGGTTCCGGTATAATCGGGCGGGAGCGGCATTCTTCCGTCTCCTCGGGACGGGACGGCGCCGGGGATGCCCGTGCGGATGTATTTTCGACTGTACACGGTGTTTTCCTCCCTTCTCAAAACAGCCTGCCGAGGCCCATTCCCTCGGCGGTGCTGAGCAGCTCCAGCAGTTTGATGAGAAACTGCACCTTTTCCCGTTTATCCTCGGGCAGAAAGGGGCAGATGGATTGGAGCAGCCGCACCCGATCCTGATGACAGGGCGCAGGCCGACGTTTTTGCCCGTGCTCGCCCGACGGATCGGCAGATACGGGAGCGGCGGTTTTTACCCCGCCGGTTGGCGCCCCGGCAGACGCTTGCGAGCCGCCCCCCGCTCCCATCAAGCCGGACAGCAGATCGGCAAATCCGCCCGATCCGCCGGACGGAGCGGAAGCGGCAGCCGCAGACGGCTCCGCCGACGGGGGAGCGGAATTTCCTCCTCCGCCGAACAGACCGTTCAGCGCCCCCGAGGAAGCCAGTGCGGACGCCATCTGCATGGCGCTTTTCAGCATCTCGGGATTGGCGGCAAGACCGGACAACAGATCCCCTGCATTGAAAGCGTCGCTCATGAGCCGCCTCCCAAATCATTCAGCAGGGAAGCGGGCGACTGCTTCAGCTTTTGCTGGAGCAGTCGCAGATCCTCGTCGGATGCGTTTTTCAACATATTCTTAAATGCGGGCGCATTGGCGGCGGCGGACTTTGCCTGCTCGGGGGACAGTCCCACCGCGCGGGCGGCGGTAAGCAGCATTGCCGCGAAGCGGTTGTCGTCTATCTCAGCCAGCGCGCGCAGTTTGGATGGATCCATTTGCATATCGTATACCTCGTTTCACCTTGATACTGCCAATATATGCAAAAAAATCTTGGCGGTGAGCATTTTACACGGAAAGGACTCCCTATGAAACTGATCGTATTTTCGGACAGCCACGGCATAAACTACGGGATGATGGAGGCGATGACCCTCCACCCGAACGCCGATTGCTATCTGCATTTAGGGGACGGTGCGCCCGAATTCGTGCAGCTCTGTCAAAGCCGAGGGCTTCCCTATGCGGCGGTGCGGGGCAATTGCGACTTTGCCTGTGACCTGCCCTTGGAGCTGACGCTGAACTTCGGCGGCTTCACCTTTTATCTGACCCACGGCCATATCTGCGGCGCCAAGTCCTCTACCGCCGGGCTCCGATCCCGAGGCAGGGACGCACAGGCGGACGTGATCCTCTTCGGTCACACCCACGAGGCACACTCGGAGTACGAGCCTTGCAGCACCCATCCTTATTATCTCTTCAATCCCGGCGCGGTGGGCAGAAGCTACGGCTCCAAGCCCTCCTACGGCGTCATCGAGATCAAGGGGAAGAATCTGCTTCTCGGTCACGCCTATTTATAAGGAAAGGCGGAACAGCCGCGATTGCAACCATTCCGCCGAATATTGGTCACGGGGCGACCGTCGCCCTCGTGTTAGTGCTTCTTTTTGGGAACCAACAAAATGATGATCAAAACTACCGCCGCGGCGATCACCAGACCGATGATCAGCCCCATCCAACGGAAGCCGCCGTTCTGTTCCTCCACGGTGTCGTTTACACCGTTATCGGTGACGGGCGCCGTAGTAGTCGGTGCCGAGGTAGTGGGAGCGGTGGTGCCGGGGGCGACCCCGTCGGTACCGGGGGTGAGACCGTCATCCGTCACGGTAGGCGTGTGGGGAGTGGTTACGGCTCCGTTGCCGTGGTCGGTGGTGGTGCCGGGCAGAATGCCGCCGTTGTCGGGGGTGTTCTGACTGCCGTCGTTTGCCATGCCGTCGTCGATAGAACCGTCGGGCAGAAGTCCGTCGTTGGTGACCCCATTATCGGGGTCGAGCGCGTCGGAGACGTCTCTGCCGAAGCGGCGTACGCCGTCACGGATATCGCCCACGATGCCGCGGTCATCCCTGCGGTAGGGGCTTGCCGCCTGCAGAGGAAGAGCGAAGGCGGTCAACATCAAAATCATTGCGGCGCAAAGTGCGATCCACTTTCTGCCGTGAAAAAGCCGATTTGTTTTGTGCATTATCGTTCAACATCCTTTCTTGCCTTTTCACGCATTATTGTACGCCGTGCGCGGCGCATCATCCGAGGAAAAGAGCGGTGGATGTGGGAGATTTTGTGAAAATTCGGATTTTGGTGACTAAGTGTTAGTGCCAATATGTCGTCAGGAGTTTAAGGCACAAATCCCTCCTTCGTCGGGATTTGATCGGGGAGGGCGGTAGTTGCGCTGTGCGCAACTACTAACCATCACTCAGACGCCGAAGTTCCTTTCCTCCCCGAGGCGCACCCCCTTCGGGGTGATCGCCTTCCCCTCCTATCTCCTTGGCTGTGCCTTTTCGTATAGTGTAATATTTATATTTAGAAGTTTTTGAAAGGTTTTAGGAAAACTTTTTGAAAAAAGTTTTCCTAATCAGAATTTAATATGGAAACAAAGAGATTTAGCAAAAACGATAGCGGATTTATCTGCGCGCACTGCGGGAAGACGGTGCTGCCGCTGAAGAAGACCTCCCGCAATCATTGCCCGTTCTGTCTGTGGTCGCTCCATCTGGACGTGAATCCCGGCGACCGCGCCAGCGATTGCGGCGGCGAGCTGGAGCCGGTATCGGCGCTCCCCGATCCCAAGCGCGGATATATCATCATCCATAAGTGCCGTAAATGCGGCGAGATCCGCCGCAACAAAGCCGCCTACGACGTGGACGTCCAGCCCGACGATCTCAGAAAGATCATCGCGCTGACGGCAAGACAGATTTAGCGCAGGGAATCTCTGCGCTTTTTTAATTTTTTCAAAAAATTCATAGAATGCCGAACCTTTCGGGAAAATCTGCGTTATGGTAGTCAGATACCGAAAGTCCGGACCTCGGAATCTGACATTGGAGGTGAAATATTGAGCGCGATCAAAGACTCCTTCGAGCATATCGCCAAAGCCAACCGCGAATGGCTGCTCCGCCACGCTACGGGCAAGGTCGGCGCCGACCTTGCCGAGGACATCGTGCAGGAAGCCCTGTTCAAAGCCGCCCGCGCCTATGAGCGGGAACAATATCACGAAGACGGCAAGATCGAGGCATGGCTCATGCGAATCCTGCAAAATACCATCAAGGATCACTATCGAAAGAGCGGCTCGTCTGCCCCGCCTCTGTCGCTGGATCTGTTCACCGACGAGCAGGATGACCTGTATACCTATCTCCCCGATCCGTCTCCCACGCCCGAGGAGCGGGTCATCGAGAAGGAATCGGTGCATTCCATCCTATTGGCATTACAGATGCTGCCGAAGAAGCAAAAAGCTATCTTCACCTGCCGCTTTATCGAGGGACGATCCTTGGAACAGACTGCGGATCGCCTGCAAATGCCCGTGGGCTCGGTGAAGAGCGGCGGCAACGCGGCAACCACGAAAATCAGAAACATACTGGGAGTAAAGATCTCTCCCAACCTACTGAGGAGGAACAATTCTATGGAAAACAAGAATATTGAACACGAATTTTGCAAGGACAGACTCTTTTTGTACGCCAAAGGACTCTTGTCCCACGAAAAACTGGCAGAAGTGGAAGGGCACCTTGCCACCTGCCCTACTTGCCGCAGGATGGCAAACGCTATGAAAAAGCTGGTGCAGAAGCTGACCTTTGGACCTGAGGATGAGCATAGCAGATTGCTCATTCATTTTCCCGAGGAGAAAGTGATCTATGGAGGGCTTGCTGTACCTTTCCCCAATGCTGAAGAGATCAATGTGCGTCTCAAGGAGATCGACGGAAATCTTCCTGCAATGGATTTTATGATATATGACGAGGGTGAGGGTGAAATTCGTCTGCTTGCGGACAATTGCGGTTCGGAATTTCCCTATACCAAAGTAACGAAGGATGGCGAGAAGTATCTGGATATTCATCATGTAGATCGGATCTATCCTTGCCAATGGTTTTACTTTGTATGGGAAGTTGATGAAACGGTCACTACCGAGCGTGCAAAGGAAGCCTACAATCTCTACCGTTGCAAGGTGACGCAGGGTGCAGTCCGAACGGAACAGAAAGATATGTACTACCAAGCCATTCCCGAAAAAGCCGAGAACATCCGCATGAAGCGCGGCAACGGAATCATCGAGTGCGACGGTGTTCGCTTCGCCTATGCCGACAACTTTATCAGCGAAGGCGACACTCTGAGACTGGAGTATTCCTATCTTTTGAATGAGTAACGACTTGTGGGCGAGCCGGTTTGTCCCTTCTGTGACGACAAAGTGATAATTTTGTGAAAAAACGGTTGACAGAGGCGCAGATCTGTGGTACAATGTTCTTAACACACTATGTGTAAAGAAAGTGAGGAAACGATCATGAAAAAACTGTTCAAACCCCTGACCCTTGCACTGGCGGCTCTGCTGATGGCAGGCAGCCTGATCTCCTGTGACGACAGCGCGTCCGGCTCCAACAAAACGCTGACCCCCGAGGACGTCTACGAAAAGGTAGAAAACGCCGAAGACCTGAAGATGACCATTGAGATGGAGATCACCGATTTTATGACCACCACCATGACCGCTGAAAAGGACGGCGATAAGAGCTACATCAAAGCGGTTGTGGAAATGATGGGTATGTCCCAGTCCTCCGAAACCTACACCGAGGCGAAGGGCGACACCATCGTTACCTATACCCAGGACGGCGACAGCTGGATCACCGAAGAATCTTCTGCAGACGAGACCGTAGACGATACCTCTCTGGAGTCGTTCAAGGAACTGTTCAACTCCGCAAACTTCGGCGAGTACAACAAAGAGACCGGCAGATACGAGATGAAGCAGGATACTTCCGTCACCGCTGACGGTACGACTCTGACCGAGGCGTACATCGAGATCGACGGCAACACCTTTGAGATCTACGCAAAGATCGATGTGGATGAATCCGGCGTGTCGATGACCGGCACCATGAAGATCACCATAGAGCTGACCGACGTGTCGGTTACTCTTCCCGAGGTTTAATTGCACAGACCAAAAATCCCGAACCGCAACGGTTCGGGATTTTTGGTTTTTTACTTGATCTTGAAGGTGTAGGAAGCGCAGAACTGATAGTTGGGATCGCCGCGCTCGGAGGTGGTCTGACGGAGCAGATCCAGGGAGATCTCGGGTGTAAATTCGTTGACGGTGCCATCGGGCATCACGATCTTTACGGTGGAGAAAAGATCCACCATCTCCTCGTTGAGGTAAACGGTCACGTTGGCGCGCTTGGCGGAGCATTCGTGGATGGTGATGGTGTTGGTTGCCTTGTCGTAGGATGCGTCGATAATGCCGGAGGTAGCCTTGGTGGAGATCCAGTAGAAGGAGTCGATCTCCCGCTTGGCGTTGGAGGTCTTGGTGGTGGCGACGTTCCAAATGACGCGCTGAGGGAGCGGATCGCGGGTGTGGGTGGTCATCAGCTTGGCGGCGTGGGTCTCGGCAGTGACGGTGCCGCCGGAGTAGACGGTGCCGTTTTGCTTGGCGGCAAGCCATGCCGCATTGTCGGCAATGACCGTCTGATTCGACGCGTTATCGCCCACCACGCCGTGCTCCTTGTTGTAATGGACGAAGCACTTGTGATAGTAGCCGCCGCCGTACTGCTGGGCAAGCGCGTCCAGCTTCTGCTCGTACTCGACGGTAATGGTGTTGCGGTTGTACGCGCTGTCCAACTCGCCCACCTGCAGATAGAAGGGCAGATTGTACAGGTTGGTCAGGTCGATGCCCTCGGGATGCCCTGCGGTCATGGTAGCCGCCGCCAGACGGTCGGTGATGCGGGGCGCGATCTGATATACGCCGTTGCCGCCTGCGGAATAGCCCACGATGTAGACCTGATTGGGGTTGGCGTTCATGTAGAGGATGCAATCCTCAATGATGCGGTCGTAGAACTGCCACGAAATATCGGTGGAGAAGATCTGTCCGCTGTACTCGTTGTCGCTGACCGAGCGGATGGAGCAGTAGATGCCGGGAACGTCGTCGTAGCGCTCCGCCATGCCCGACCACTGGGACTCGTTGGTCTGACCGGAGGGATCGTAGCCGCCGCCGTGGTAGACTAAGAAAAGGGGATAGCCGTCCTCGGGTGCTCTGCCGTTGACGCGGGTCATAACCTTCATGGTGGTGCCGCCGATCTTGATGGTGGTGGTCTTGTTCTTGCGGATCTCCTTCTTGCGGTCGGGGAGATACTCGTCGATCTTTTCAACATACTCTTCCCAAACCAGCTCCCGCGCCTGTTTGATGGCATCTGCAGAGGTGAGCTTGCCCGCCAGCGCGTCGATCTGCTCCGTGAGGGTAGGCTCTACGTTGGCGGGGGCTTCGGTAGTTGCCGCCGTAGTAGCGGAGGTGTCTGCCGGGGCGTCGCCGCTGCACCCTGCGGTGCAAAGCAGGGTGGCTGTGATCAGTAAAACCGACAATGCTTTTTTCATGATAAAATCCTTTCTTGGAAAACTTTTTTGAGAAAAACTTCCGAACCTTTCAAAAAACTTTCTATAAAACAGATCTGCCAAGCCGACAAGCATTTGTCGGCTTCTTCCAAAAGTTCTTGGAGGTTTGGAACCTTCTTTCAAGAAGGTTCCAAATACATTCAATTCATTTCCTTAAATTTCTTTCGTACTTCCAACGTCTTGCCGCAGCACATAGCGCCCTCGGGGCAGGGACCGCTGACACAGGAGGGTCCTGCGGCGGCGAAGAGCAGCGGAGCGGCGGCTTTCACCAGACGGAGCATCTCGGTAGCCAGCTCGCGAATCTCCCACTGTGCGCGGTTACAGCAGCGCAGGGCGAAGAAATTGTAGAGCGAGCGGGTGTTCATGGTCATGATGATGCGGGTGTCGCAGGCGTTGGGAAGGACGAAGCGGGCGTCCTCGTTGGCAAGCTTGCCGGCGGCTTTGTCGGCGTCGGCTTCCGATTTGCCCTCGGCGATCAGCCGTGCCTTGTGCTTCTCCTTCAGAATGGTGCGGAGCTTATCGTACGCCTCGGCGTCCCGACGCATTTCCTCTTCAAAGATCGCCTTTGCCTCGGGGATCGCGGCGATCTCGGGGGGCGTGATGTACTCAAACCCCGACTTTTCCACGTAGCGCTGACTCTGCACCGAGTAGGAAGCGATGCGATGGCGGGTCAGCTGTGCCAAAAGCGTGCGGGAGACGCCCTCGATGCCGAAGGTGAAGCTGGCGTGCTCCACGGGAGATTCGTGACCGAGATCGCCCAACAGCTTGAGAAAGTCCGCCACCTTTTCGGGGGTGAGCTTATCCATCAGCGAGTCGATGTCGCTTTTGGCGTAGCAGAGCTTGGCGGCGGCAGCTACCAGCTTGTCTGCGTCGGGAGTGTATGTTAGCAGTTCAACCTTCATCGAGGGTACCGTCCTTGCGTGTATTTGATTTATTGTAGCATATTTACGGTGGGATGTCAAGGAAATAACAAAATTTCGCAGAAAAAGTGATGGGGAGACAGTTCCGTGTAGGGGCGATTCACGAATCGCCCGCGCCGCAATGCAGTATTCAACGGGCGATTCATGAATCGCCCCTACGGGTTCGGTGCGAACACGGAGTGATTGGTACTTGACAAATGTTGTCCCTGTGTGCTACAATATGGGACAGACTTTATCAAATCCCGCCAAATTGCTACGCAATTTGGCTTCATAGAAGTTCTTGAGGGGTTTGGGGGACTTCTTACAAGAAGTTCCCCAAGAAAAGGAGAATACCATGCAAAACAGCTTTTTCGCTCTGATCTTCAGACAGAAATACATCAAACGGTGGGGGCTCATGCGCAACGTGTCCGACGATACGCTGGCGGAGCATTCTGCGCAGGTGGCGATGCTTGCACACGCGCTGGCACTGATTGGCAATAAGCGCTTGGGAAAAAATTACGATTTGGGCGCGGTGACCGTGGCGGCGCTCTATCACGACGGCACGGAGGTTTACACCGGTGATATGCCCACGCCCATCAAGTACAACTCTCCCGAGCTTCGGCAGAGCTACAAGCTCATCGAGGAGCAGGCGGCGCTGACCCTGCTCTCCCACCTGCCCGAGGATCTGAGAGAGGACTACGCCCCTCTGCTCAAAGAGGATCTGCCCGAGGACATCCACCGCATCGTCAAGGCGGCGGACAAGCTGGCGGCGTACATCAAATGCGTGGAGGAGGTCAAGTGCGACAACACTGAGTTCGTCGATGCCAAGAAAACCACCTTCGAAGCGCTGAAACAGCGCAACATCCCCGAGCTGGAGATCTTCCTCGATGAGTTTTTGCCCGCGTTCGAGCTGACCTTGGACGAGATGCAGGGGTAAAGAGTTGTTGAACATTACGGAAAATGATGGACTTGAATGAACAACCAAACAGAAAGGCATTGCGGCTCAAAGGGTTTGATTATAGTAGTACGGGCGTGTATTTTATAACGATTTGCACGCAAAACAGACGGTGTATGCTATCTAACGTTGTAGGGGTCGACGTCCTCGACGACCCGTTCGTGGAACTCGCACCGCACGGTAAGATTGCCGACAAAATAATCAATCAACTCGATGATTTTTACGAGAATATATCTGTAGATCGATATGTAATCATGCCAAATCACATACATCTGTTATTGTTCGTACAGGCGAACGGGCCGTCGAGGACGTCGGCCCCTACAAGTAAGCAACATTCCACCGTTTCGCGGTTTGTATCGACGTTTAAGCGTTTTTGTAACAAAGAATACGGTGAAAACATGTGGCAATCTCATTTTTATGATCACATCATCCGAAACCGAGAGGATTATGAAGCACACGTTAGATACATTTTGGAAAATCCCATCCAATGGTGCTTTGATGAACTATATTCGGGAAACTCGTGAAATTTCGACATAATAAAGAAATCAAACCGCCCTCAACAAAGGATCGTGTGATCTTTGTTGAGGGTGTTTTTTTGCTTATTCAAATGCCTGCAATACCTGGATCTTCCCGATGATGTGACGATTGAAGGCGTCCAATTCCTCGGCGGGGATCCAATATTCCTGATGGTAGGAGCGTCCCACGGTTTGCACCTCATAACGGCTGATGAAGTCATCGGCAATCTCGAAAGAGGTGATATATCCCTTATATCCCGACTGCGGGTCGCGGGTGTTCCAACGCTCCGCAATTTCGGTGGCGTATTGGCGGCTCAGTACCGGGTAAAAGATGGGTTGCTCCGGCAGACGGGGCGGAAAGGCGGTGAAATCGCTTTGAGCGATGAGTTCCAGCTCCTTTTCGCCTACGGGGCGGTAAAGTGTCATATTCATTCCTCCAAAAAGTCCGAGTAATCGTGATCTACCCGAATTTTCGGGACGGCGGTGGGATAGACCCGCTTGATGGAAGCAGTCAGCAGATAGATCAGCTCGCCGTCGGGGAGAGGGAAGCCGGTGGGTACCACCACGTCAAACAGGACGTTGTCGTGGGTAGGGCCGAACACCACCCGAAAATCGTGATGGCGGAGCTTCGGGGAGACTTGTCGGATGATCGCTTCGATCTCGGCGTGCATGGCGTCCAGCTTGGGATCGTCCAGCGTCACCGGATCCATGTGGATGACCAGTTCCAGCCCCAGCGCGGTACCTGCCTCGGTCTCGATGTTGTCGATCAGATCGTGGGTCTCGGCAAGATTGGTGCGGGCGTCCACCTCGGCGTGGAGCGTAGCAAACACCTTCCCCGCGCCGTAGCTGTGAATCACCAGGTCGTGGACGCCGATGATCCCGGGATAGGCGAGGACGGCGTCCTTCAGCCGATGCACCAGCGCGGGATCAGGCGCCGCGCCCAACAGGGGATCGGAGGTCTCCAGCACCAGACGGATGCCGCTGACGACGATAAAGACCGCCACCAAACAGCCTACTACGCCGTCGATCTCGACCCCGACGAAGCGGCGGATCAGCGCGCCCAACAGGACGGTGGAGGTCATCGCCACGTCGCTGAGGCTGTCGGAGGCGGCGGCCTGCAGAGATTTGGAGTCGATGATCGCGGCGATCTTCCGATAGAACCGCCATTGCCACAGCTTGACGGCGATCGACGCGGCAAGGATGATCAGCGCAAGGTTCCCGATGACCGTTTGACTCTCGCTGAAGAAGCTGCCGATCGACTCCTTCAGAAAGGACACACCCAGCAGGAGAACCAAAAAGGAAAGTGCAAGCCCGGTCAGATATTCATAGCGGGCGTGACCGTAGGGATGCCCTTTGTCGGCGGGCTTTGCCGCCAGACGGAAGCCCGCCAGCGTCAGCAGAGAGCTACCCGCGTCGGTGAGGTTATTGGCGGCGTCGGCGGTGATGGAGATGCTGCCGCTGACGGCACCTGCCGTGAACTTGCCGGCGGCAAGCAGCAGATTGGTGCAGATACCCACGCCGCCTGCCAGTGCGCCGGCTTTGGCGCGGACGGAGGAGGCAGTGTAATCTCCCTTGGCGGAGGGGAGAAAGAGACGCAGAAACAGAGACTTCATTCCTCATCCTCCTCGGGAAGCGATTCGATCCGCGCACGGATCCGTCCTGCAACGTCGGCACGGCATTCCAGCCGCAGAGCGACCTTTCTGCCGTCGATGCGGGTGAGAAAGAGCCAGCTTTCCTCGGGGAACAGGGAAACGCAGTAGTTTTCCATCCGTTCGATCCCTTCTTTTTTACGGATATCCTTCTCAAAGAGGACGACGCGGTCGCCGCGGGAGAGGCGGATGTCTGCCACGGTGCGGGGAAGCTTTCCGCCTACCTTGGTGACGGTGAAGATATTTCCCTCGTCGGGAAGCTGATAGACGTACTCGGTCAGCGCATAGCGCACCAGTAGATAGACCAGCGCGGTGAGCGTGATCAACATACCAAGCTGATTGACCGCCTTGGGTCCCACGTTCAGATACGAGAGGATCCAAAAGATCAGCGTGATCACCAGCAGGGGGAAGCAGATGACGATCAGCGGCTTGAGCTTACGGTGAGGCGTATATTGCATAACGCGCCCCTTACTGGAAGGATTCCATCAGCCGCTTGTTGAACTCCTCGGCGGTGTTGTAGCCCATTTTCTTCTGGCGGTGGTTCATGGCGGCGATCTCCAGGATGATGGCAAGGTTTCGACCGGGATTGATGGGAATGGTGAGCTTGGGGATCTTGATGCCCATAATATCGATCGTTTCGGTGTCCAGACCGAAGCGGTCGTAATCCTTGTCGGGATTCCATGGCTCCAGCTCCACCACCAGGTCGATCTTCTCGGTCATCTTGACCGAGCCCATACCGAAAATGCGGCGCACGTCTACGATGCCGATGCCGCGCAGCTCGATGTAGTGACGGATGATCTCGGGTGCAGTGCCCACCAGCGTCTTGTTGGAGACTTTTTTGATCTCTACCGCGTCGTCGGCGATCAGTCGGTGTCCGCGCTTGACCAGCTCGATGGCGGTCTCCGACTTACCGATGCCACTGTCGCCCAGAATGAGCAAACCCTCACCGTATACCTCCACAAGTACGCCGTGGCGGGTGATGCGGGGAGCAAGGGAAACGCTCAGCGAACTGATCAAATTCGCCTCAAACTCCGACGTTGCAACGGTCGTGGACAGAACGGGAACGCCGTACTGCTCCGCAAATGCCAGACCGTCGTCGGTCTCGACTCTTCCTCTTGTGAACACCACGGCAGCCGGCTTGGTGGCGTAAAAATCGTGCTTTCGGCGGACGCACTCCTCCTCGGATAAACTGTCCATATAACGCCACTCCACGTTGCCGATGATCTGAATGCGCTGGGGCTCAAAATGATCGTAAAAGCCCGCCAGCGGCAGACCGGGACGGTTGACGTCCTTGCAGGTGATGAGAACCTCCTTGTCCTCGGGCATATACTGCACGGTCAGTCCCATCTCCTTAATGATGGATTCCAAGCTGACAGAGTAAATTTCGTTTACCATAACGACCTCCCAATATTCCGGGGATTTTTTACCCCGCTTTCATATATCATAATATTTTTTTTGCCGTTTGTCAAGAAAAAATCGAAGATTTGACTTGACAAACGCAAATTTATATGCTATACTAATCTCTGCCTTGAACAAATTATAGGGGCCATTAGCTCAGTTGGTCAGAGCTACCGGCTCATAACCGGTTGGTCCGGGGTTCGAGTCCCTGATGGCCCACCATTTTTGGGGATCGGGGGACGGTTGTACAAACCCTTTCCGTATACCCCGATGGGAGAGGCTGTGCAAACCGTCTCAACTATTTTAGGATCGCGCGTCAAAATGGCGAACCCTTTCCGTATACCCCGATGGGAGAGGCTGTGCAAACCGTCTCGACTATCTTAGGATCGCGCGTCAAAATGGCGAACCCTTTCCGTATACCCCGATGGGAGAGATTAGGCAAGCCGTTTCCACTATCCCCGATTCATACCCTGTTACAGGCAACGCGGCTGTGCCGCTGATCGATCCGCACGTGCGGACGAAATTTAGCTGCCGGAGCTTCAACCGGACAACCAATCATGGAGGAACTAAATATGGAAGTACTTAGCGTAATTTTAGGTGTGTTGCTGATTCTGGTAGCCCTCGCAATCATTGCAGCTGTTCTGCTGCAGAGCAGCAAGAACGCACGTCAGTCCGGAGTTGTTTCCGGCGGAGCAGAGGCTTTCTTCGGAAAGTCCAAGGGCAAGGCGATTGACCGTAAGCTGAACCGGATCACTTTGGTTCTCTGTCTCGTTTTCGCGGCTCTGGTAATCACCATGTACATCGTACAGCCCGAAAAGGCACGTCCCGACCGCGGCGATTCCGATCAGTATCTGGATGACGCATTCAACGCCACCACCACTGTTACCACCACCGTAGCACCTGCCGATACTACTACTGCAGATCCCGATGACGACTCTGCCGAAGATCCTGCAACCACCACTACTGCAGATCCTGCAACCACTACCGAGGATCCCTCGACCACCACTACCGAGGATGCTTCTGCTGATACTCCCAGTGCGGAGGAGCCTTCTGCCGGCGAGCAGTAATCGCTTTGGATAAAAACCCTTTGCAACCAGTCTTTTGGTGCAAAGGGTTTTTTCTTGAAAAACAAGGGAATTGTGCCGTAGCACTTGACATTTGCAGTCAAAAATGGTACAATGGAAAAAACGTTCCGTGAGGTGGAAATGGAAGTCGGACAGATGAAAACGGCGGATCTCGCCTATCTTGGCGACGCGGTCATCGAGCTTTGGGTGCGGGAGCGCCTGCTCCATAAGGGCGTGTGCGGTTCGGGCAGACTGAATCGGGCGGCGCTCTGCTACGTCAAAGCCACGGCGCAGGCGGCGGCGGTAACGGTGTTGCTTCCCCTGCTCAGCGAGGAGGAGACGGCGGTCTGGAAGCGCGGTCGCAACAGTCATTGCGGTTCGGTGCCCAAAAGCGCCAACGTGGCAGAGTATCGCGCCGCGACGGGGCTGGAGGTGCTGTGCGGATGGCTCAGGCTGTCGGACAGACAGGCGCGCATCGACGAGCTTCTCACGGCGGGCTATCTTCCTATGGAGGAAGTCACCGAATTCTGATCCCGAAAACGGAACGAAAAACACGAAAATCAATGAAACGAGGTAGTTTTCATGTATTATTTTGGTATTGACCTTGGCGGAACCAACATTGCCGCCGGTATCGTAGACGAGCAGTTTAACATCGTCAAGAAGGCGAGCACGCCTACTATGGCAACCCGTCCTACCGACGAGATCGCAAAGGATATGGCAGATCTCTGCCTGAAGCTGGCAGAAGAGTGTAACATCCCTCTGTCCGAGATCGCCGCTTGCGGTATCGCTTCCCCCGGCACCGCCAACAGCGAGACCGGCGTGGTGGAGTTTTCCAACAACATCCCTATGCTGAACTATCCCATGGTGGATAAGATTCGCGGCTTCCTGGGCATCGACAAGGTCTACATCGACAACGACGCCAATGCGGCGGCTTTGGGCGAGACTCTGGCGGGCGCGGCAAAGGGCGCATCCTCCGCAGTGATGATCACCCTGGGCACCGGCGTGGGCGGCGGCATCGTCATCGACGGCAAGATTTACTCGGGCTTCAACCACGCAGGCGCCGAGCTGGGTCATATCGTCATCGAGAAGGACGGCAAACCCTGCACCTGCGGCAGAAAGGGCTGCTGGGAGGCATATTCCTCCGCAACCGGTCTGATCAACATGACCCGCGAGAAGCTGGAGTCCACCACCGACACCGTGATGTGGGAGATGATCGAGAACGATCTGTCCAAGATCAGCGGCAGAACTGCCTTCAACGCTATGAAGCTCCACGACGATAAGGCTGGCACCGAGGTCTGCGAGGAGTACATCTCCTATTTGGCTTGCGGGATTGCCAATATTATCAACATCTTCCAGCCCGAGGTAATCTGCATCGGCGGTGGCGTCTGCAACGAGGGCGATCCCCTCTTCGTTCCTCTGCGCGCGCAGGCGGCAAAGGAAAACTTCGCCCGCAACTCCGACAAGCAGACCAAGATCGTGAAAGCGGCTTTGGGCAACGACGCCGGCATCATCGGCGCCGCGGCGTTGGGAATGAATAAATAAACCGGGCTCTGCCCGGACCCGCCAAGGGAACTTTTTGAAAAAAGTTCCCTTGGAACCTTCAAAAACCTTTAGAAAAGCGCGGCGAATGCTCGCCGCGCTCTTTTGCTATGTTCGAATATCTTCATAGGGCGAGGCTTGCTCCTCCCGCGAAGATAGCACGCTCTTCTCCTTCACGGTTCCGTGTTGGAGGGGAGTTTATGATTCTGCTTCTTCCGGCACGTCCTCGCCGTCGCCGAAGTCGAAGAATTGACCGTCTATCGTCACCAGTGTGCTTTCTTGTCCCATTTTGTTTCTTCAAACAGCTCGCGAGGGACGGGGTATTCTACCGTTTCGCCGTCCTCGGTGAAGAAGGTGACGAAAAAGCTGCTCACCTGCTTGACGCTCTTGGTGCCGATGACGTCGCTGGAGAATCGTTTTTCCACTACACGCGCGTTCTTGGTAACCAAGTCGGGGAGGGTGTAATTTTCGTCGGCTTCCATTTGTTCCATTTCTTCCACGGCTTGTTGATGCTTTGAGATCTCTTTTCTTAGCTTGCGGATCCCAAAAACGGCCATTCCTGCGAAGAACACAATGCCAATGGCGGGGAGGAAAGAAGGATCAATCGAGTTGAACATTTGTTGCCTCCTTAATTTATAAACTGTCCAAAATCGCCCGCACAAGGATTTGTGCGGGCATTTTTGAAAGTTTTTGAAGGGTTCTTAGGGAAACTTTTTTCAAAAAGTTTCCCTAAGCCGTAGCCCCTCACTTACCCAGCAGCTCGATCTCGGCGATGACGGTAGCCTTTTCGAAGACGATCTTGTAGTGGTTGTACGCCTTGGTGGCGCCGGTGAGGAAGGGACGGGTGTACTGTGCCCATTCGAACTCCACGTTCTCGCGGGTGCAGAGCAGCTCCCACTCGCCACCGTTTTCGGCGGCGTACAGCGAAAACTTCGGCACGGTCACGGGCTCGAAGGAGGAGGTCAGGGTCAGCATCTCTACCTTCTTGGCTTCCGCGAAGGAGTAGACCACGGTGCCGCCATCCTCGATGGAGGCGTCGGTCTTGGAGGAGTTATCCACCATAGCGGCGATCTCGCTCTCCAGCGTGTAGACGGTGTCGGACTCCACGGCAGAGGTATCTTCCTTGTTGGCGACCACCACGGGGATGGAAGGATCGCACAGATCCACCCAAGGAGCCGCAGGAGCGTCACCCTCAGTGAGAGACAGAGGAGCCTCGTTGCCCCAGTCGGAGGGCTTGGGACCCATGGTGAAGACGATCTCGCCGCCGTTCTTGATCTCGTCGTGGGTGATGTAGGTGCGGTCGATGTCTACGCCGTTGATCTTCAGAGACTGAACGTAGATGTTCTCGGGGGAGTTGTTCTCGGCAACGATGTGCAGGGTATTGCCGCCGTAGTTTACCGAAACCTCTTCAAATAAAGGAGAGCCGACGGTGTACTGTCCGCTGCCCATAGACAGGGGATAGAATCCCAGCGCGGAGAAGATGTACCAGGTGGACATTTCGCCGTTGTCCTCGTCGCCGGGGAAGCCCTGACCGAACTTACCGCCGGTGTACAGACGGCGCGTTACGTCACGGCTGTACTTCTGTGCCTTCCAGGGCTCGGTGGTGAAGTTGTACATATAGATGATGTGGTGGGAGGGCTGGTTGGAGTGACCGTAGCGACCCAGCTTCACCTCACGGGCTTCTCTCTGCTCGTGGATGCCGCCGTGCTCGTCCTGGGCGCCGTAGCCGCGGTAGATATCGTAGGTCTCGAAGATGGAGTCAATCTTCTTTGCCAGCGCGTCCTTGCCGCCGTAGAGGTTGGCAAGACCCTTGCCGTCGAAGGGAACGGTGACCGACATATTGTAAGCGTCGGTCTCGGTGAAGTCGTTGCCCCAGAACAGGGGATCGAACTTGCCGTCATAGTTGTTGCGGTCGTGGTGGTGACCGTTTGCCAGCTTGCCGCGGAACCACTTGTTCTTCACGCCCTCGCCGTTGTTCCAGAAGAGCAGCGTGTAATTCTTAGCCCGGTTCATGAAATATTCGTACTCGGCAAGGTAATTTTCCTTCTGCTCGGGATTCTCTTCCTTCTCGTACAGATACTTGGAGATCTGCGCGATGCCGTAGTCGTTGATGTAGCCTTCCATGGACCAGGAGAAGTCCTCGTGAGGGCCGGGGGTGTAGCCCAGGAAGATGGAGCGATCCAGCAGCTCGCGTCCGCCGTCGGGAGGATTGGGTGAGTAGACGCAGGCGTTCTTCAGACAGGATTCGTATGCCGCGCGCACCTTGAAATCGGTAACGCCTTTGGCAACTGCGTCACCGAAGATGACGTCGGAGGAGGTTCCCACCATGCAGTTGACACCGCCGGGAGCAGACCAGCGGGGGATCAGACCGGAGTCCTCGTAATGCTTGACGAAGCCGTTCAGCAGAGCGGGGAACTTTTCGGGAGAGAAGAGGGCGTAGCCTGCCCAGCAGGTACGGTAGGTATCCCAGAAGCCGTTGTTGATGAACATATCGCCGTCCTCTACCTTCTTGGTGTAGGGGGAGCGGTACTTCCAGACGGGCGCTTCGTTGGTGCCCACGTTCTCGGAAATGGTGTTGGGGTATTTGTACAGATAATACAGACCGGAGTAGATGTTCTCCATCTGCACCTCGGAAGCGCCCTTGATGTCGGAAATGCAGGAGAAGACGCCGTCCCACAGATCGGCGGCGGTGTCGCAGATCTCCTCGAAGGTGCGGCCGACAAGCTCCAGCTCGCAGTTCTTCTTCGCCTGGGCGTAGCTGATGTAGGAGGTCGCCAAGCGCATCTCCACCACGTCCTCGCCGAAGGTGGCGATGCCGATCTTGCCGTTCACGTTGACGGCGATGGGAGCTACGCTGAACTTACCGTAGATGAACACACGTCCGGAGCCGTTGGACTTGTGCTCGCTGTAAGCGGTGAAGGAGCCGTCGGTGCCGAAGTTAATGCCGCCGTCGGCGTTCTGGCAGTCGAAGATGACGGAGCGGCGGCGCTTGGTGTGCAGGTAGTTGAAGCGGACGCAGACACCGTGGCTGGTGGGGGTCATCTCCAGCTTGGAGTTAGCGGCGTCACCGCCGTTGGCGTTGAAGAGCACCGAGTAGTAGTGCGCCAGCGCCACCTCGTCCTCGTGGGAGAAGAAGTTTCTCTGCACGTAGGTAGAGAACGCCTTATCCTCGGCGGCGTTGCGGCTGGTGTTGATCATAAACTGCCAGGTACCGCGGTCGCCGATCCAGATGGAGGGCTCGTGGGAGATGGAGATGGAGTCCAGGGTGCGGGAGAAGTAGTCGTAATGCTTGTTGCCGCCGTGATTGGTGCAGGGCGCGTACATATTGAAGCCCTGAGGCGTGCAGATAGCGGGGGTGGTCAGACCGCGGGAGAAGGCGGGGGAGTCGTTGGTGCCGCGGAGGGGATTGACGTAGTGGCAGGGACGGGTATATTCGGTGGGAGCCTGATCGTAGATGGAGAAGTCGTCGAAGTAGGTAACGAATTCACCCTTTCCGGTGGGCTTGTCGTACTTGAGGATGACCTTCTGAATGGTCTTACCCTCAGCCACCTCGCCGATGCGGCAGATGACCTGGTTCCACTGGTTGGCGTACAGGATGCGGGACTGTCCCTGGGCGACAGGCGTGAAGGGAGTGCCGTTCTGATCCACCGCGCCGGTCTCGGACAGCTGCGTGCCGTCGGTGAAGAGCAGGTCGAAGCAGAAGTACATCTGGGTGTAGTTGTGATCGTAGTGCTCGCCGTGCATAGCGGGGAAGACGTGGTACTTCAGCGTAGTATCGGGGCCTACGGGGATCTCCAGGTTCTGGAAGATGCCCTTGGAGTACTTGCCGCCGTTTTTGATGCGGCCGGAAGCCTTCAGGGTGTGGGGGCCGGAAATACCGGTGTTAGCGGGGCCGATCCAGGTCATTTCGGGACCGGGGCTCAGCTCAATGCGGAAGTGGTCGTCGGAATGATAGAGATTGGAAGAGTGCGGCTCGCCCTCGATAAAGGTCGCATTCAGCAGGACCTTTTTGGGAGCCACGGTAGGAAGGGTGGTGGACATAAAAAATGTACCTCCTTGCGAGTGCTCATCCACGTTGGATGCAGAAATTCATACCTACCCATTATAGGATAGTTTGCCTTTATTGTACAGAATTATTTCGCATTTGTAAAGTAAAATGGAGATATTTGTTTGTGAACTTTATGTGAATGAACGAAGTGAAAGAAATCGGAAAATATCGAAAGAAATCTCCCCCTCAAGAGAGGGGGAGAGGGGGGATGCTCCCCGCGGGACAAGCCGGAGCCGGTTACGCAGGGGCTCCCCGAAAGGGGAGGTGTTACGGGGTGGGCTGCTTGTGAGCGCGGAGCTTTGGGTAAATGTAAAGAATGCCGTAATGCATCAGCTTGCACAGAACCATCAGGGCAGCAATACCCATCAGCACGATCTCTTGGGGCTTCCCACTAAAACTGTGAAAAGAATATACAGCATATACAATCTCAAAACCAGACAATGCCATCAGCAAAATGTTGATAATGATTCCAATCGTCGTACGTTGACGAGAATAAAATAAATATACCGTACTGCGCCATATGAACAATTCGCTCAGTAATACAAAAGAGGCAATGAACATAATAATCACAAAATCAAGATATACTAAACCGGAAGGTTCTTTCTCGTACGCTCGGATCATGTGAATATATGAATAAATAAACGAAGCGATTAGGGTAAAGAGGAAGATTGACAGAAAAGTAATGTTGATCGTTTTTTTTGACATTGTAAACCTCCTATTGCTGCCGATGCCCCCACGGGCAGGACAAGCCGGAGCCTTTCCCGCGTGGACTCCCCCGGTCGGGGAGGGAGAGATGATCAGTCAAACTCTATCGATGTTACGACCGGTTCATCTTGCGTGTAATCTAAACAGAAAGTTATCCATAATTCATCAGACAAATAATACTGCATCCAAGACGAAGCGTATTCTGTACTGGAATTAACAGTCATATACGGAGCACCCATAACTTGGACAACTTCATCGTAAGTCATCCCTATCGATACCGTTTCAGCGATAGATTGATCTAAACTCAATGTAGCCGGATAGTCGCGTTGAATCGTCAGAATAGAATTAGTAATAAAATCATATGACACAAACAAATTTTGCGATCCATCTTCATTAAGATAGTAAATCAAAGCGTTTTGCTTAGAATATCGTATAATTTCGTGCGGATTACCTAAAACTTGAATAATGTCATAGATTGAGTCATCCGGTTTTACTTGGTCTGCTAGTGCAACGGGAACAAGACTATTATTGTCAGCAATTCCAATATTATCCCAATACAAATCGTTCTCATCTTCGTCTGCAAGTCGATCTTTTAAGATTCGAAGATTATCTTCGTTTTCAAACCATTGCTTGCTCCCTGCAATGAAGTTTTTGAGCCTTGGAACGCCATTTGAATATATAGAGGCAATATCCATAATATCGAATCCATAATAATTCATTGTCTCTTCGTATTGCTCATAACAATCAACTACGGGAATCGGCTGCCAAATAAGATCAAAATCGTATTGCTCCTGTATGTTTTTAAAATAACCTATCAAATAATAGTCATAGCAATCCAGCGTAGGAAGATCACCTTTGTAATACCACATCTTTCCGTTTTCAATACCGCGCTTTTCTGTAATGGTTATATTGGTGTCACCAACTTGGAGATTCATCTTTGAAGGAGCATAATATATTTCTTCTATTTTGCAATGAACCTCAGTTATATAAGCAGATACTCCTGCTTCTTCGCCTGTTATACTAACACGAATAATGAATGGTTTGAAAACAGGATTATCTATATATGCAATTAAATCGTCAAATGAATCCTGCCCGGTGTAAACGTAATCGGTCGTTTCATGACCTTCTGTTATCCGTTCCATTCTAAACAGCGTATCTTGCGCAGCACTGGGACGACGAATCTCAAACAAGGGTTCTTCGGTGGTTGTAGTGACAGTTGTGGTTGTGGCAGGACGTGCTTCCGCGCAAGCACCCAAAGTACATATTAATACGGTAATAATAAGAATAATACAACTAAATTTAGTTTTCATCATTAGTTCCCCCATCTCTTATCAAGGTTCCACAAATCAAATCCACTTGGTAATGCGCTAATCAATTGTTTTTCTTCAAACAAGCCTTGGTTCATCACTGCTAAAACAGTCCAATATTTCTCTCCATTCAAATCAGTATTGACATAGTTTGAATCATGAGGATGCGCCAAGCCGAGTGCGTGTCCAAGTTCGTGCATAATTACTTTATTCTTTTTAGCATTTGTCGATGTAATATCATCCCGTTCGGCAAAGCCAATGCTTATAGATTTAGCTACACTATTGTTCTCCTCTGTGCTATAAATCGTATAGCGCAAATCTTCTGTTGCCGAAGTCGGTGTCACGGTCACTTCCGGATACCAATAGGGGTAATACCCATCTGTATTGGTGATGCTCACCACCTTTTCCGCAAATTCAACTGAATAATTAGGAGTCGCTATTGTTATGACACAAATCACACTCTCCGCACCGCTGGCGGATACGGTAATAGTAGCCGTACCTGCGGAAACGCCGGTGACAACGCCGGTGTCACTGACGGTGGCGATGGAGGTATCGCTGCTGGTGAAGGTCAGCGTTGCGCTTGCATCAGCCGGTGTGATCGTCGCGGTCAGCGTCAGCGTTTCGCCTGCTAAAAGCTCGGCAGACGGGGACGTCACGGTGATCTTCGGCGTA
>JAFTOC010000037.1 GCA_017451585.1 Clostridia bacterium | reverse complement strand
TTTCGTTATTAAAAATATGCAATGTTGTTGGTTTTTACTTTATCTCTGAAATTTAATTATACCTTCAACATCGACACATTCGTCCGTTCCGAAAATTCGCTCGCACTAACTTTTCAATATAGTTCTTCATAAATAGTACCTGCCTATAAATAATAAATCGGGAGACTCCGAATAAAGCTCCCGAACCAAAGCAAAGTAATTACACTCAGGCGTGCAAAACAATGTTTCTATTGAATGTGGAGAACCAATCGGAATTTGACCTGCTAAATGTTACGCACATACAGCAACACATACATTTCCCCATCATCATAGCGGTACCGGAATCGTACTTTTTCATGGTCTGTTCTCCTTTTTCACATTACCTACTTGAGAGGTTGGTATTATTATAGCACGTAATACCTACCTTGTCAATAGGTTTTGGAAAATTTTCTAAAAAATTTCGTGCCCTCATAAAACAACCCAAGGCGTCCCTTTCGGAACACCTTGGGTTATCCACTATTGTATTGTGTCTCTAACCATATTCACGAAATATTGATGCACGGATAAGTCGTCGCCCAGCTCGGGATGAAACGAGGTCACAAGCTGATTTCCTTGCCTTGCCGCAACGATGTTGCCCCGGCACTCGGCAAGTATTTTTACATTGTCCGATACCGAATCAATATACGGAGCACGGATAAAGGTCATAGGGATCTTCCCTATCCACTCAAATTCACATTCGTCATAAAAGCTGCCGAGCTGACGTCCGTATGCGTTTCGCAGGGCTACTATATCCATCGTTGCCAAATGCGTCCGTTCGTCATTCTTGATGCTTTTCGCAAGCAGGATCAGTCCCGCGCAGGTGCCGAATACAGGCAGTCCGCTTTCTAGCCGAGCTTTCAGTCCATCGAACAGATCAAGCTCTCGAAGAAGTTTTCCCTGCACCGTGCTCTCGCCTCCGGGAATGATCAAGCCGTCAAATGGCTTTTCAAGGTCACTCTTTTGCCGAAGCTCTATCGCGGATACGCCGAGCCTATTGAGCATATGCTCGTGCTCAATGAAAGCGCCTTGAAGAGCAAGAACCGCGATCTGCATTACTTGCCTCTTTCCGCCATCAAAAGCTCGATCTCCTGCTCGTTGATCCCCACCATCGCTTCGCCAAGATCCTCGGAAAGCTCCGCGAGAAGCTTAGCGTCGTTAAAATTGGTAACCGCCTTTACGATGGCGGCGGCTCTTTTCTCGGGATTACCGGACTTAAAGATGCCTGAACCAACGAACACGCCCTCAGCGCCCAGCTGCATCATCAGCGCCGCGTCCGCGGGAGTTGCCACACCGCCTGCAGCAAAGTTGACGACGGGGAGTTTCTTGTTTTCGTGAACGTACTGCACCAGCTCGTAGGGCACGCCGAGCTGCTTTGCCGTGTCAAACAGTTCATCCTCCGCCATGGAACCGATACGGCGAATCTCCGCCTGCATCATTCTCATATGTCTTACTGCCTGAACCACATCTCCCGTGCCGGGCTCACCCTTGGTACGGATCATGGACGCGCCCTCGTTGATGCGGCGCATTGCCTCGCCGAGATCCTTTGCTCCGCAAACGAAAGGAACGTCAAACTTAGTCTTGTCAATATGGTACTTATCATCGGCGGGCGACAGAACCTCAGACTCGTCGATGTAGTCGATTTCGATCGCTTGCAAAATCTGCGCTTCCGCGAAATGACCGATCCGGCACTTGGCCATCACAGGGATCGACACCGCCGCCTGGATGCCCTTGATCATTTTAGGATCGCTCATACGGGACACACCGCCTGCCGCGCGAATATCCGCAGGAATCCGCTCCAAAGCCATTACCGCACAAGCACCCGCAGCTTCCGCGATCTTAGCCTGTTCGGGCGTGGTAACGTCCATAATAACGCCGCCCTTTAACATCTGGGCGAGATTTTTGTTAAGTTCATATCTTTTTTCCGACATTTTGAAAAGTCCTCCTTGATTTTCTGATGAAAATAGTATATAATACTTTTTGGCATACAAAAATAGTCAGAAACGGAGAATTTTATATAACCAGATGAAATACAATATTCAAGAAACCGATCACGCTCCCGCATACATTCAGCTGTACAGACAGGTTCGGGACGATATTGTGGCGGGCGTGTATCCGTACAATACCAAGCTCCCCTCCAAAAGAGTCATTGCAGATGAAGTCGGTATCAGCACCATCACGGTAGAACACGCTTACGCACTCCTTTGCGACGAAGGATATGTGGAATCCAAGGAGCGAAGCGGTTTTTTCGTGATATTTCGCGCCGATGACGGCTTTGCCGTCCCTACGAGCAGAAGAATATCACATACAGAGCGCGTCCATAACGATACCGGCATAGATTTTCCTTTCTCCGCCTTAACGAAGACCATGAGAAGCGTAATGACCAATTTGGGTGAATCTATACTTGATCGATCTCCTAACGAAGGTTGTACCGAACTAAGACAAGCAATCAGGCAGCACCTTGCAAGAAACCGAGGAATTGTCTGCGATACCGAACAGATCTTTATCGGCTCCGGCTCGGAATATCTGTATACACTGATCGTTGAATTGTTGGGAAGAAATCGAATCTACGCCATAGAATCCCCCTCGTACAAAAAGATCGAGCAGGTCTATCGTGCTGCCGACGTAAAATACGAATCGCTTCCTCTTGGGCAGGACGGAATCGAAAGCCAAGCTCTATGGGAATCAAGTGCGGATATTCTTCACATCACGCCATACCGAAGCTTCCCCAGCGGAATCACCGCCTCTGCCTCCAAGCGTCACGAATATCTTCGATGGGCAAGTACCAATAGCCGTTATATCGTAGAAGACGATTTCGAATCGGAATTCTCTATTTCTAAAAAGCCCGAAGAAACCTTGTTTGGAGGCTCACCGAACGGGAATGTTATTTATATGAACACCTTTTCTAAAACCATTTCCCCTGCTCTGCGTGTAGGTTATATGGTATTGCCGAAAGGGCTCGTTCCAATCTTCAAAGAAAAACTCGGATTCTATTCCTGCACCGTTCCTACCTACATACAATACGTTTTGGCAGAACTGCTGTCAAACGGAGATTTCGAAAGACACATTAACCGCGTCAGACGGCATAAACGCAAGGAAATGCAGAAGGATCAGCAAATATGATAAGGCGTCGCTTGCGGGCGACGCCTCACTGATTATCTTAATGCACCCTTCATTGACCTTACGTACTCCCCAACGTACCTCGGTGCGTCCTTGCCGTATTTTTCAAGCAGCTTAATGATCGCCGAGCCGACGATGACACCGTCAGAGAGATCCGCCATCCGCTTAGCCTGTTCGGGGGTAGAGATGCCAAAACCAATTGCGCACGGAATATCGGTATTCTGCCGTACCACCTTCACGATCGAAGCAAGATCGGTCTTAATCTCGCTTCGCGTTCCCGTTACACCGAGACTGGAAACGACATACAGGAAGCCCTCGGCTTCTCTTGCGATCATGGCAATCCGGTTCTCGGAAGTCGGTGCGATCAGTGATACCAAATCGACACCGTATTTGTCACAAATGGGTTGGAACTCATCCTTTTCCTCAAAGGGCAGATCGGGCAAAATGAGTCCGTCAATTCCAACTTTGGCGCACAGCGAAATAAACCGCTGCGCACCGTAGGAGAACACCACATTGGCATAGGTCATAAACACCACCGGCACCGTCACATCCCGGCGAAGTTCTTTCACAAAGGCGAAGATCTTATCGGTGGTAACGCCCCCGTTCAGTGCACGGAGGCTTGCGCCCTGAATGACGGGGCCTTCTGCCGTAGGATCGGAGAACGGAATCCCCAGCTCGATAAGATCCGCTCCGTTCTCTACGGCGGCACGGACAGTCGCGGCGGTAGTCTCCAAATCGGGATCGCCGCAAGTGATAAAGGCGATGAACGCCTTACCGTTTTCAAATGCTTTTGCTATATTACTCATGGAGATCCTCCCCTCTGTAACGGGCAATGGCAGCACAATCCTTGTCGCCTCTGCCGGATATGGTAATGACGATCAACTGATCCTTACTCATCGTCGGCGCCAGCTTGATAGCGCGCGCAACGGCGTGCGCCGATTCAATGGCGGGAATGATGCCCTCGGTCTTGGCAAGATATTCGAACGCCTTCACTGCTTCCTCGTCGGTCACGGGGACATACTGTGCACGTCCGATGTCGTGAAGGTGCGCGTGCTCGGGACCGACACCGGGATAGTCAAGACCAGCCGAAATGGAATAAACGGGAGCGATCTGTCCGTCCTTATCCTGACAAAAATAGGACTTCATTCCGTGGAAGATGCCAACTCTGCCAGTAGCAATGGTCGCCGCCGTTTCAAAGGTATCAATGCCCCGTCCCGCAGCCTCACAGCCGATGAGTTTCACACTCTCGTCTTCAATAAAGTGATAAAAACTTCCGATGGCATTGGAGCCACCACCCACACAGGCAACGACCGCATCCGGGAGTCTTCCCTCTTTGGCAAGCATCTGTTCCTTGATCTCCTTGGAGATAACCGCTTGGAAATCCCGCACGATGGTCGGGAACGGATGAGGTCCCATGACCGAACCGAGACAGTAATGGGTATCTGCAATACGGGAAGTCCACTCCCGCATTGCCTCGGAAACGGCGTCCTTGAGAGTAGCGGTTCCCGTCTTTACGGGAATCACCTCGGCGCCCAGCAGACGCATCCGATAGACGTTGAGTGCCTGTCGTTTGGTGTCCTCCTCACCCATGAACACCACGCATTCCATCCCCATGAGTGCGGCGGCAGTAGCAGTGGCAACGCCGTGCTGTCCCGCACCCGTTTCGGCGATCAGACGAGTCTTACCCATCTTTTTGGCAAGCAATGCCTGCCCCAGCACGTTGTTGATCTTGTGCGCTCCGGTGTGATTGAGATCTTCCCGCTTGAGATAGATCTTAGCACCGCCCAAATCGTTGGTCATTTTTTCTGCAAAGTACAGCCGCGACGGTCTGCCTGCATATTCGTTGAAAAGCTCGGTAAGCTCTCTGTTAAATTCGGGGTCGTTTTTATAGTGATTATACGCTTCTTCCAGTTCGATGACGGCATTCATCAACGTTTCGGGGATATACTGTCCTCCGTGAATGCCGAATCGTCCGTTGGGATTGGTCATTTATTCTCTTCCTTTCTGACTGTTCTGACTGCGGCAACGAACGCCGCCATTTTTGCTTGATCTTTGAATCCGTTGGTCTCGATGCCTGAGCTGACGTCCACGGCAAAGGGACTACATTTGTGGATTGCCTCACTCACATTCTCCGCATCGAGTCCGCCTGCAAGGAAAAACGGTCTGCCGATCTGCCCGATCAGTTGCCAATCGAAGCGTTTTCCCGTGCCCGCACCTGAATCCAGCAGAACATAGTCTGCACTGCTTGCGTTTGCGACAAGAATATCTTGCACGTCGCCAACCCGAAACACCTGAATGACCGGTGCATCAGTGAGACCGCGCAAACGAGCGATATACGCCTCGTCCTCGCTACCGTGCAGTTGGGCAACATCGATGACTTTGTTGTTCAGCAGGGCGGCAACGGTTTCAGGCGCTTCATCCGCAAACACGCCCACCGCCTGAATCCCGTCCGCAAGTGACCGTTTCAACACCGACGCCTTCTCGGGTGAAACATAGCGTTTACTTTGTGGGACGAACACGAAACCGACATATTCGGGCATCAGCCCGTTTGCCGCTTCAATGTCGCAGGTGCGGGAGAGTCCGCACAGCTTGATCTTGGTCATATCGAACCTCGCAATTCTGCAAGCTTGGATTTCTTATCATCTGCTCGCATCAGCGTTTCGCCGATCAGAACGGCATCCGTGCCGATCTCTCGGAGCTTTGCTACGTCCTCGCCGTTTCTCACGCCGCTTTCGGAGACGAACAGGACGTTATTCGGAATCAATCGGCGAAGCCTGCGGCTGTTGTCGGTATCCACGGAAAAATCCTTTAGATTGCGGTTGTTGACGCCAATGATTCGAGCACCCGCCCGGAGTGCCGTTTGCACCTCGGTCTCGTCATGTGCTTCCACCAGTGCCGACAGTCCCAATTGATCGCAGATGCCGATATACGCTTTGATCTGCGACTCGCTCAATATGGAACAGATGAGCAGCACCGCCGACGCGCCCAGCACCTTTGCCTCGTAGATCATGTATTCGTCTACGGTAAAATCCTTGCGCAGGCATGGGATGGAAACGGCGTCCGCAATCTCTTTCAGATATTGGTCGCTACCCAAAAACCATTTGGGCTCGGTCAGCACTGATATGCAATCTGCTCCTGCCGCCTCATATTCTCTTGCGATCTGCAAATAAGGAAAATCAGAAGCAATCAGTCCTTTGGAAGGGGATGCCTTCTTACACTCACAGATGAAGGAGATCCCGTCTTTTTGAAGTGCTTTTTCAAAAGCAAAACCGCTTTTGGGGAGCGTGTACGCCTGCCGTTTGATCTCATCAAGCGGTATTTTCTTTTTCGCTGCTGCCATCCTCTCCCGTGCGTGTTCGGCAAGTTGGTCAAGAACGGTCATTCCTCTGCCTCCGGACGATTGCTGACCAGGATGAGTTTGTTAAGGGTTTCAAGCGCCGCCCCCGAATCGATCAGCCGAGCGGCGAGCTTCACTCCTTCTGCCATTGTTTCTGCCTTCCCACCGATATAGAGCGCCGCGCCTGCATTCATCAGAACCGCATTTCTCTTGTGTCCTGCCTCGCCGTTCAGAATGGAAAGCGTGATCTTGGCATTTTCTTCGGGGGTGCCACCCACCAGGTCACTTTTTTGACAGCGTTCAAAGCCGAATTCCTCGGGGGTAATCACGTAAGATCTGAACCAACCGTCCTTGAACTCGCAAACGGTGGTCGGTGAGCTCACGGATATTTCGTCCAGCTTATCTTGTCCGTATACTACCATACCGCGCTTGACACCAAGGTTGATCAGCACCTGCGCCAACGGCTCCACCAGATATTCGTCGTAGACGCCCAGTAGCTGCAATTTCGGACTTCCGGGGTTAGTCAGCGGTCCAAGAATATTAAACACGGTGCGGAATCCCAGCTCCTTGCGAATCGCGCCGACGTATTTCATCGAAGTATGGTACTTCTGCGCAAAGAAGAAGCACATACCAACCTCGCGGAGAAGCTCCCTGCATCTTTCGGGACTTTGCTGAATATTCACCCCGAGAGCCTCCAAGCAGTCCGCCGTTCCGCACTTAGAAGAGGCGGCTCTGTTGCCATGCTTGGCGACCTTCATTCCGCCTGCTGCGGCAACCAGTGCGGAGGTGGTGGAAATGTTAAAGCTATGCGCTCCGTCTCCACCCGTACCGACGATCTCAAAAAGTTCAAATTCGCTCTCGACCTTTACGGCATGGTCTCTCATTGCAGCCGCGCAGCCTGCGATCTCCTCGGTCGTTTCCGCACGGGTACTCTTGGTTGCCAGCGCGGCAAGAAACGCCGCATTCTGCGTTTGTGTGGTATCCCCGTTCATGATTTCGTTCATGACTGAATACGCCTCTTCATAGGTCAGATCCTTTTTATTTGCGATTTTTTCAATAGCAGCTTTAATCATAGCTATATCTCCTTTATGAAATTCTTTAGCATTTGCTTCCCATCCGGTGTCATAATGGATTCGGGGTGAAACTGCACCCCGTAGATTGGGTATTCCTTGTGTTGCACCGCCATCACCTCACCGTCGGTGGTAAGCGCCGTTACCTTCAAGCAGTCCGGAATCGTGGCGGGATCTGCCGCAAGGGAGTGGTATCTTGCAACGGGAGCAATTTTGGGACAGCCCTTGAACAGCGGGCTGACGGTGTCAAATTCCACATCGGACTGCTTGCCGTGCATCAGCTCCTTGGCATAGGTTACAGTCGCACCCAGCGCCGCACAGATTGCCTGATGTCCAAGGCAAACGCCCAGGATCGGAATCTCCTTTCCAAGCGTTTGAACAACCTCAACGATCACGCCCGCATCCTCCGGTCTGCCCGGTCCCGGTGAAAGAATGATACGGTCGGGGTTCAATTGTCTGATTTCTTCCACCGTCATCTCGTCGTTGCGAATGACTTTGATATCAGGCTCGATCTCCCCCACGAGCTGAAAGAGATTGTAAGAAAAACTATCATAGTTGTCTATCAATAAAATCATATCCCGTCCTCCTGTGCGAGTCTCAATGCTTTCAGCGACGCCTTCGCTTTGTTCAGACACTCCTCATATTCATTTTCGGGAGCCGAATCGGCAACAATGCCCGCGCCGCTGCGCACGAACACCTTACCGTTCTTTTTATAGACAATGCGGATGGCAATGCAGGTGTCCATGTTGCCCGTAAAATCAATATATCCGATGGCACCGCCGTAGATACCTCGTTTGTTGTTTTCAAGCTCACCGATCAACTGACAGGCTCTTATTTTCGGTGCGCCCGACAGCGTTCCTGCAGGAAGTACCGCTTCAATCGCATCCAGCGCATCGTGCTTGTCATCGATCTCGCCCCGTACTGTAGAACCGATGTGCATCACATGGGAAAAACGCTCAATAGAATGTAGCTTCTCAACCTGCACGCTTCCGAACTTACTGATTTTGCCCAGGTCGTTCCGTCCGAGGTCAACAAGCATATTGTGCTCGGCAAGTTCTTTTTTGTCGACAAGCAGCTCGGCTTCAAGGGCTTCGTCCTCTTCTTTTGTCTTCCCTCTCGGTCTGGTTCCTGCCAATGGGAACGTGTGGAGAACCCCGTTTTTCAGCTTGACCAGCGTCTCCGGTGACGCGCCCGCAACCTCTACGTCTGTTCCCGAAAAATAGAACATATATGGAGACGGATTGATCGTCCGAAGCACACGGTAGGTGTTAAGAAGACTGCCTTCAAAGGAAGCGGAAAGACGGTTGGAAAGTACGATCTGGAAGATGTCGCCTTCTCGAATATGGTGTTTTGCCTTTTCCACCATGCCGCAGAATTGCTCCTTATCAAACAGCGGAGTAACTTCACCGAGAAGCCGTCCACCCGGCTCCTGCTTCTTTTCGCCGTGGCGGAGGAGTTCAACCAGCTGATGAAGCTCCATGATCGCCTTATTGTACCCTACCTCTACGTCATCAAGCGGCATATTTACGATAAAGATAATTTTCTGTTTCAGATTATCGAAAGCAATGACCTTGTCAAAGAGCATCAGGTCAACATCCTTGAATGCCTCCGTGTCCTGCACGTCTCTTTTGACGCTGGGTTCGCTGTATCCGAGGTAATCATAAGAGAAATAACCCACAAGCCCTCCCGTAAAGGAAGGAAGATAGTCAAATCGGGGGCTTTTATATTCCGCAAGAAGCTCTCGAAGGTATTCCGATGGATGAGCCGTTCTCACCTTGAAATTACCCGCCTTCATTTCTCCGTCGATGCAAGTAATCTCCATCTTCGGATCAAAGCCGAGAAAGGTATACCGTCCCCAAGTTTCGTTTGCCTGCGCGGATTCCAGCATATAGCAATGAGTGGATATGTTTTTCAGTATCTTCATTGTTTCAATCGGTGTTGTGAAGTCCGATAAGATCTCACAGCTCACGGGTAATACGTTATACTGACCGGTAGCCGCGATCTTCTTGACCTCATCGAGTGTCGGTGAAAAATTCATAATCAGTACCTCCTAAATAAAAAAATACTCCTTTGATGTTCTGCCAAAGAAGCATTTTGTCTTATGAAAAACAAAAACGCCCTTGACAGAAATATAACTTCTGTCAAGGACGAACAGTACGCTCAGCACTATCCGCGGTGCCACCTTGATTCACATCCCAAGGGGATGTGCACTTAGCAGGATACCAACATATCCTCGGCACTGACGCGGCCTTTACGTCGCAGAATACTCGGAGAAGTTCGCTTCTCTTTTGGCTGCGCCCTCAGCGGTCCATTTGCCAAACAGTTTCTAACCCGACTCTCAGCACCACGGGCTCTCTGTGTAGTCTTGAATGACGTTATCTCCGCTTCAACGGTTTATGATGGTATTATTATATCACCATACACCTACCTTGTCAATAGGTATTTGACAAGTTTTTCAAATTTTTTTGCCGCCTCGTACGGGCTCTCTTTCGTAACAAACTTCTGATTTTTCGTTAAACGTCTTGCAATCTGTTCGGAAATATGATAAAATAATTATAATTATGAATCGGAGGTCGCTATGGAACCGCGCAACATTCTCAATCTCGCCGTGCTTGCCCACGTGGACGCAGGCAAGACTACGCTCACCGAGCAGTTTCTCTATCATAGCGGCACCATCCGCCGTGCGGGCAGCGTAGACAACGGCTCCGCACAAACCGACCGCTTGGAGATTGAGCGCAATCGCGGCATTTCGGTGAAAGCCACGGAGGCTTCCTTCACCTACGGTGGCGTGCGGATCAATCTCATCGACACGCCCGGTCACTCCGATTTCGCGGGCGAGGTGGAGCGTGCCCTGCTGGCGCCCGACGCAGCTCTCTTAATCGTTTCGGCGGTGGAGGGCATTCAATCCCACACCGAACGGCTGTGGAATGCCCTGCGAAAGCTGAGCATTCCCACCGTCATCTTCCTCAATAAGATTGATCGAGCGGGCAGTCGGACGAAGGAAATTCTTTCCGAGATGCCCGAGCGCCTTGCGATGGTGGGCGTCACCCTCCTGCCGATGGTCGAGGCGGTCGGCGAAGGGTCGGACGGTTTTGCCATTGCTACGCCTGCAGACCTCGCCGATCGCGCCACCGAAGCGGCGGCGGAGCTTTGCGATGACATTGCTCTTGCTTACTTAGAAGGAGAAGCGGTCAATCCCGATCTGCTGGAAGCAACGCTGCGGCAAGGCGTGCGGGGGCAGAAAATCCTGCCTGTCTACTGCGGCGCGGCACAGAAGGGGCTGGGCGTTGGAGAGGTTTTGGACGGTCTGCTCCGCTTTCTTCCCCGTGCATCCGAGCGGAGCACCGACGAGCTGTCGGGGCTGGTGTATGCCATCGAACACGACAAGACCATGGGCAAGGTCGCACGGGTTCGCCTATTTGGCGGCACGCTTGCTGCAAGAGACGCGCTTTCGCTGAATGACGGCGTGCTGTCGCTATCCGAAACCGGCGAGAAAATCTCCCAGATCCGCATTACAGAGGGCGCGCGTTTCCGTGACAGCGGCGTTGCGAGTGCCGGCGAGATCGCCGCGCTCTGCGGGCTTTCTACGGCGAAGGTCTATCAGACCATCGGCTCTTATCGGCTTCCCGATCGGCTGAGGTTGGCGCTTCCCTATCTGCAGGTGAAAGCGACTCCCGAGACCGAAGAGCAGTTGCCCGCGCTTCTGAAGGCACTGACTCAGCTTTCCGACGAAGATCCGCTCCTTGCCTGCCGCTTCTCCAAAGCCGAGCGTGAGATTCTGCTCTCCATCACGGGCAAGATCCAGCTGGAGGTGCTGACCTCCCTGTTGTGGGAGCGGTATCAGCTCCGCGCCAATTTCTCCGCGCCCACCATCATCTACAAAGAAACACCGTCGAAGACGGGCTACGGCTTCGACGCTTATACGATGCCCAAGCCCTGTTGGGCGGTGGTGAAATTCCTCATCGAACCGCTCCCTCAGGGCAGCGGATTAGTCTACGACGGCGGTCACGTGCCGAACAACAAGCTGTTCTACCGCTATCAGACCCACATCGAGCAATCGGTGAAGGCTTCCCTCTCCCAGGGGATGCTGGGCTGGGAGGTCACCGACCTGAAGATCACCCTTGCTGACGGCGAGCATCACACCATCCACACCCATCCGCTGGACTTTTTCGTTGCCACGCCGATGGCGCTGATGGACGGTCTGCGCAATACGGGAACCACGCTTCTCGAACCGATCCTGCGGGTGAAGATCCGCGCGGGCGAGGATTTTTTAGGAAAGATCCTCAGTGACATTACCAGAATGCGCGGAGAATTTGACAGTCCCGTGATAGGCGGCACCGCTTTTACGTTGGAGGCACTGATTCCTGCCGCAACCTCGCTGGAGTTCCCCCTTCGGATCGCCTCGCTCACCCACGGAACCGCGCTCTATTCCTCTGATTTAGCGTATTATAAGCCCTGTCCGTTGGAGCTGGGTGCCACTACGCCGAGACGGGGGCCGAGTCCCCTGGATCGCTCCAAGTGGATCCTGTATGCAAGAGGTGCTATGACCGATGAGAATTATCAACTGATGTAGGAGATCCTATGGCAAATTCCGGTTCCTTTTTATTCAAAGAATTAGACGAAGCGGTGCTGAAACAGATCGCCCGAGATTATACGGCGTCCGAGCTTGCGGAATACTCCCTCCAATCGGGCGGACTGTTCAACACCACGTACAAGCTTACACTCGCCGACGGACGCAGGATGATCCTGCGGGTGGGACCCATCCGTCCCGAGTTGCTGATGTACTACGAAAAAGATATGATGGCAGCCGAAGCCTTCCTCTTTACAGCGATGGAAGCTGCCAAAATCCCTTGCTCTCACGTGGTTGCCACAGGCAAGGTAGAAGATCGAGACTTCATGCTGGTGGACTACATCGACTCGATTCCGCTGTCCGCCGCTACTCTCTCTGAGGATCAGCGCCAACGGGTGATGGCGGAGATCACCGACGCCCTCTCCCGGATGCATCAGATGACCGGTCCCGCTTACGGTCGGGTATCCGAAGTGCTCTGCGGGCGCGGGCATCCCGATTGGTACAGCCACGTAGAGTATGAGGTGATAACCCTGATGGATCAGGGACGCGCTTGCGGCTCCTTTACCGCCGCCGAAGCGGAGCATATTATCTCCGCCGTCCGCCATTGTAAGGACGCGCTGGCTGAAGTAGATCGTCCCACCCTCTGCCACGGAGATCTGTGGGGCGGCAATATTTTGGTAAAAGAAGCAGACGACGGCTGGCATCTGGCGGCGATCATCGATCTCGACCGCGCGCTTTGGGGCGACATCGACTTTGATCTGCGCTGTATCTGGTTCATCTGCGAGGACAATTACATCAAACCGCGAAACGACCGCAATCGTCGCATTCGCCAGGCGATCTACGCGATGCTCTATTTTATCTACGAGGCACACGTTTGGTATCTGCAATACAATAACAAAATACACGCCGATAACTCCCGTCGGATCGTTCTGCAAAAGGCGACCGAAATCCTGCGGGATGAGATCAAGTAACTGCCGAGGGATCTAACTATGGCAACAGACAAAAAGGTAACGATCCGGACGGCTAATGTATCGGATTGTATACTAATCGGTACCGTACATTGCCAAGCGTGGATTGAAACCTATACGGGACTTTTACCGAAAGAGTATTTAGCGACCCGAAGCAGAGAAAAAAGCATTGCGATCTTTCAGGATAGTCAATGTCAAAATCTTGTGGTGACCGAGATAGGCAAAACGATTGTAGGATTTTGCGGTTGGGGAAATTTTCGCTCAACTTCTGATGCTGAATATATGGGAGAAATCCAAGGCATATATCTGCTAAAAGCACATCAGCGAAAACAGTACGGTCGAATGATGTTGAACCATGCGTTGCAACAACTCAAACGATGCGGCTATCGTAAAGTCGGGTTATGGGTTCTGAGTTCCAATGAAAGCGCACGCCGATTTTACGAAAAAATGTGGTTTAGCTATGCTAATATAAACAAGAGCGCCGATTTGGGTGCGATTGTAACTGAATTGCTCTATACGAAAGATATTTGAAAGGACAAACACATATGATCAGACACGTCGTAATGTTCAAATTCAAGGAAGAAGCCGAGGGGCGCACCAAGGCAGAGAACCTTGCCATCGCAAAAGAAATGCTGGAAGCGCTTCCCGCGAAGATCGATCTGATCCGCGCATCTGCCGTCAGCATCAACTCCACCAATGCAGACCCCTCCAACTACGATCTCTGCCTCATCGCCGATTTCGACAGCTTTGAGGATCTTGCTGCATACATCGTTCACCCCGATCACAAAGCGGTGGGAGCGTTTATGAGACCCGTGCGCCTTAGCCGCGCTTGCGTGGATTTTGAGATATAAACCTGAATTGATAAGTTCTAATATACAAAGGAGAAATTATTATGCAATACAGAAAAATGGGCAAACTGGGGATCGAGGTATCCGCATTCGGTATCGGATGTATGCGCTTTCCCATGAAGGACGACGGAAACGGCAAGCGGGTCGTTGACCAGGAGCTTGCCAATCAGATCATCCACACCGCAATCGAGAACGGCGTCAACTATCTGGATACCGCTTACGTCTATTCCGACAAGCAGGCGGAAAAGGTGTTGGGCATTGCTCTGCAGGGCGGCTGGCGTGAGAAGGTTTACGTCGCCACCAAGCTTCCCATTTGGGATTGCCATACTCCCGAGGATCTGCCCCGCCTTTACGAGGAACAGCGCACCAATTTGGGTGTGGATTGCATCGACTTTTACCTGGTTCACGCCCTTAACCGTGACGCTTGGCACAAAATGCGCGATCTGGGCGTACGGGAATTTCTGACCGATCTGAAGGCACAGGGCAAGATCAAATACGCTTGCTTCTCCTTCCACGACAATTACGAGGCGTTTGAGGAAATCCTGAACGACTACGATTGGGATATGTGTCAGATCCAGTTCAATTACATGGACGTAAACAATCAGGCAACCGTCAAGGGCGTTGAACTGGCAGGTGAGAAGAATATCCCCATCGTCATTATGGAGGGTCTGCTGGGCGGTCGTCTTGCAAACGTCCCCGACACCGTACAGGCGGTGTTCGACAGCTATCCCGAGAAGCGTTCTGCGGTAGAATGGGCGTTCCGTTGGCTCTGTAACTTCCCTCAGGTGGCGACCGTTCTGTCGGGCGTGACCAATATGGAGCAGACCATGGACAATCTTGCCATCTTCGACCGCACCGGCGTGGGCATTATGTCCGACGAGGAGCTGGCGATCGTGGATCGGGCGCGCGAAGAGTATTTGCGCCGCACCAAGGTGGGCTGTACCGGCTGCCGCTACTGTATGCCCTGCCCCGCAGGTGTGGACATTCCCGCTATCTTCGGAACTTGGAACGAGGCGTTTAAGTACAGTAGCAGCATTTCCGGCAACGGACGCTACCGCCGTATGGTGGAGGAAGGAAAAGGCGCCGATCAGTGCGTGGAGTGCGGTGCTTGCATGGAGAAATGTCCCCAGAGCCTGAACATTCCCGAGCTGCTGAAGCAGGCGTCTGCTGAACTCAGCTAATGAAGACCCGTTATCAGGCAGAGCTGGACGCCCTCCTGCCCACGCTGGAGGGCAAGCCGAGGCTCTTTCTCCACTCCTGCTGCGGACCCTGCTCTACCTACGTACTGGAATACCTGTCGCAGTATTTTGAGATCACGTTGTTCTACTATAATCCCAATATCTACCCTGCCGAGGAGTATCAGCATCGGCTGGCGACGCAGAAGGAAGTGCTGGCGAAAACCGGTTGGGCAACGCTCTTGGAGGGCGATTACGTTCACGCTGACTTTCTCTCGGCGGTGCGCGGGTATGAATCCGAGCCTGAGGGCGGCGCGCGGTGCGAGTTTTGCTTCCGCCTGCGAATGGAGGAGGCGGCACGCCTTGCAAAAGAGGGCGGCTACGACTTTTTTGCCACCACGCTGTCGGTATCGCCTCACAAAGATGCGGCTCTGCTGGGCAGGATCGGTGAGGAGCTGGAGGCACGCTACGGCGTGAAGCATCTGCCCTCCGATTTTAAGAAGCGGGAGGGCTATAAGCGCTCGGTCTCCCTGTCCAATGAAATGGGACTCTACCGTCAAGACTATTGCGGATGCGAATTTTCGAAAAAACAATCAAAATTGGAACCTTTTTGAAAAAAGGTTCCGAACCTCCAAAAACTTTTGGAACTGATTGCATTTTGTTAAACTCATTGCTTTTACTATCCGATTTCGAAAGGATCTTCCTATGAAACACATCAAAGCAGGCTACGTGTATCATCACGAACTGAAGAATTTTACCGCCGAGGACGCCAATCGCCTTGACGTGATCAACATCGCCTTCGGGCTGGTGAAGGATGGAGCGGTTTATTTCCCCCATCCCGACGATCTTGCTGAACTCCCCCGCATCCGTGAGGCGAACCCCGATCTGCGGATCGTCATTTCGGTAGGCGGATGGGGCGCGGGCGGATTCTCTCCCGCCGTCGCTACCGAGGAAGGACGGAAGAAGTTTGCTGATTCCTGTCTTGCTCTTGCTGAACAGTGGAATCTGGACGGCATCGACATCGACTGGGAATATCCCGGTCTGGATTGGGCAGGCATCGAGGCTTCCCCCGACGATCAAGTAAACTACACCCTGCTCCTGCAGGCTGTCCGCGACGCTTTCAACGCGGCGGGTCACACCGATTGGCTACTGACCGTTGCGGTGGGCTGTGACCGCTATTTCATCGAACACACCGAAATGGATAAGGTTGCCAAGATTCTCGACTACGTTTCGCTGATGACCTACGATATGCGGGGCTGCGGCGAGCCTTTCACAGGACACCACACCAATCTCCTGCCTTACGCCGACTGCGACGGAAATCCCCGCGGACGGCGGTCAGTGCTCCACTCGGTCACCATCTACGAGAAAGCGGGCGTGCCCCGCGAGAAGTTGATCGTCGGCATTGCTTTCTACTCCCGTATGTGGAAGGACGTGGAGGGCGAGGGCGTCGAACACGGACTTCGCGCAAAAGCCGGTCCCGGCGATTACGGTCCCGGCTATAGCGACATCCTCCGCGATTACATGAGCAAAGGCGACTTCGTGGAGTATTGGGACGAGGATTGCAAAGCCCCCTATCTGTTCGACGGCAAGACCTTTATCTCCTACGACAACGAGCGTTCCATTGCGGAAAAGTGCAGGTTTGTGAAGGAGAATGGACTTTTGGGCGTGATGTACTGGGAGCATTCGTGTGATGCGACACGGACGCTTCTAAAGGCGCTGGATGAGGGTATGAAAGAATAAACGAAGCCGGTCAAGATGTAAGTCTTGACCGGTTTGTTTGATTATCGAATTGCATCTCGTAGGGCGGGGGCGTGCTCCCGCCGTTCTCTGCGATTTGCGTATTTTTTATCGGCGTATTGCGCCGAGATTATATATCGCCGAGGCGCTTGACGGCGGGAGCGAGCCCCCGCCCTACGAGTTTGGTCAGACATTGTCGAGTACAGAGAGCCGCCATCGCAAAAGCGATGGCGGCGGGGTGAGTTATTCGGATAGTGCTTTGACGAGATCGTCGTACATCTTCTCGTAGAACATGAGCATACGGCGAAGCGTGTTCTCGCGCTCTAAAAATACCGTCGTAATGCTCTGTACTGCATCTGTGATGACTTCGCCCGTCAAGTCAGGATTGTTTTCAAAAACGCTCGTGAACGAATCACCCAAACGATGCAACGAGTGGTTACTGTTTTCGGTGATCTGTTTCTGCAGTGCTACGATCTGATCAAATACCTCTTTTGCGGTAAGGGTTTTAATCTCTTCCATTAGTTTGTCCTCCACATATTCGTTTGGAGGGCACGCAAGGCATATGGTATGTTCATCTATGAAGCGTGCCCTGCCGTTTTTTACAAGACCTTTCGCCCGTTTGGGGTAGGTCGCCTCATATTCGTTTCCTTGCTCGTCAATTACACGCACGTTTTTTTCGATGGGTGTCGCCCCCTTGTATTGATTTGCAAATTGTGAATTCCGTTTTTTGTTATGGGTGCCTTCCTCGTTCACGAGTATAGTGTAACATATTTGGAAGAGGATGTCAAGTTAGAAATCAAAAAATCAAGGCATCTGCCTTGATTTTTTGATACATGATTCACCCGATATACCCGATCAGCACCTTCAGCGTGTTCAGCACGCCGTCGCGATGAGAGCGCTCGTAGCCGTGAGAAGCGTACACGCCCGCACCGATGAGACCGTGTTTAATGTCCCAGCCAGCGCGGAGAGTGGCTTCTACGTCGGAGCCATAGTAGGGGTAGATATCCACCGCATAGTCGGCTTCCATCTTCTCTGCGGCGTTGATGAGACCGGTAACTACTTCGTAATTGTAAGGTCCGCCGCTGTCCTTGGCGCAGATGGAGACCTGCTTCTCGGTGCAGGCCAGCGATCCGCCCACACAGCCCATATCCACCGAAAGACCTTCGGTAACGCCTGCGGGAACCGATGCGGAGCCGCCGTGTCCGATCTCCTCGTAGACGGTGATATGACCGTACACGCGGCGATCGGGGGCGATGCCCTCATCCTTCAAATATTTGGCGTAGCCCAGCAGGATGGCGACCGACAGCTTGTCGTCGAGGAAGCGACTCTTGATGTATCCGGTGTCGGTGATCTTCAGCCGAGGCTCGACGCAGACGATGTCGCCCACGCGGATGCCCAGTTTAGCGGCATCTCCTGCGGAGCGCACGTCCTCGTCCAGTACGACTTCGATATTATCGAAGCTACGGACGGTAGAGTTGTAGCTGCCGTTGACGTGAACCGATGCGTTAGAAAGCTGGATCGTGCCGGTGACGGTCTTGCCGCTGCGAGTGACCACGCGAACGTCCTCAGTCTCGACGTTGTTGGCGGACAGCCCTCCGAGAGGGGTCATTTTCAGCCGCCCGTTACCCTTCACCTCCACTACCATTGCACCGAGAGTATCCAGATGGGTCTCCACGAGAATGCCGTTCTCGGGCTTGCCGCCCAGATCGACGATCACACCGCCCTTGACGGTGCGCTCGGGGGCGTAGCCGAGACGGGTCAGCTCCTCTGCAACGGCTTTTGCGGCATTTTCGGTGTAGCAGGTGGGCGAGTCGATGGCGATGATGGTTTTCAGTTGTTCCAGTATGTAATCTACGTAAGAATTGAGTTTGGTATTGTCCATGATGGGTTCTCCTTGCGAACGTTTTTTATAGTGTAGCACAAAATCAATGAAAATGCAAGAGATTGTCGGCAAACTCCTTGCACATTTGCATCTTTTGTGCTATAATCGTAGATACTACAAAGAAAAAAGGAATTTTCTATACTATGGTAAACCCTCTAACCCTGTTTCAAAGCGTATTATTGCTCTTTCTTCTGATGATCCCCGGCTTTTTGCTCCGCAAGTTCCGCGTCGGTGGTGAGACGCTCCCCCGCGATCTGTCCAATATCATCCTTTACGTGGCACAGCCTGCCATGATCGTGGTAGCATTCATCCGCGATTTCGACAAGGAGGTCGCCTTTAACGCCGCAGGCGTGCTGGTTTTCTCCTTCATTGCTCACACGCTCTTCTATCTCATCGCGCGGATGCTGTTTCGAACCGCGCCGCATGGCGTTGCCAAAATCTATCGCTTCGGTGTGATCTTTTCCAATGCGGGTTACATGGGGATCCCGCTGATCAAGGCGATCTTCGACGATTCCGCCGCCATCTACGCATCGGTCTATATCATCGCCTTCAACTTCTTCACCTGGTCGCTGGGCTGTCTCATTTACAGCGAGGATAAATCTTACGTCTCGCCCAAGAAGATGTTCATCAATCCCGCAACCATCCCGATCTATATCGGTATCCTGCTCTTTTTGCTCCCCATCAATCAATACGTTCCCGATGTGGTCGTAAACGCGCTGAGTATGTTCAGCAACACCGTTGCGCCCATCTCTATGATGCTGATCGGTATGCTGCTGGCAGACGTGAAGCTGAAGGGCGCGTTTACCGACAAGTATCTGTGGGAGGCGCTTGCCGTGCGGCTACTGATCTTCCCTGCGCTGATCTGGGTGATCGTTTACGGCGTGTCGCTGACCGGTCTCTACGACAGCGAGATCGCAACTGCTGTGACGCTGATCTGCGCCGCCACTCCCTCTGCCGCCGCCACCGGTATGTTTGCCACCAAGTTCGGCTGTGATACCCAAACAGCAAGCAAGTTTGTATCGGTCAGTACCATCTTATCGGTGCTAACTATGCCCGTCGTAGCACTGCTTTTGTATATCTGATATCGCCGTTTCGGAGGTTTTTATGAAAGGTAAGCTGTTACTCGGTCTTTCGATTGTCGCGCTCCTGCTACCGCTGTGCCTTCCCGTATCCGCCGCCGAGGACACGGTGCTGATTGAGCCGGGGAGCGAATGGGCGTTTTCCGTCACCGACAACGACGGCTTTGACGCGATGAGATCCGATTGGATGACGTCGGATTTCGATCCCGATTGGCAGATCGGCACCGCGCCCTTCGGCGACCGCCTTGAGCCTTCACAGGCCGAGAAGTACGGTTGGATGGGCGAAAACTACGGCATCTTTCTGCGGCACACCTTCAAGCTCCGTTCGGCTACCGTGATGGAAAATATGCACTTCTATCTGCGGATCTATTACGATAACTCGATTCACGTTTACCTCAACGGTACTAAGATCTTCGTCCACGACGACGGTGGATCGGGCGACTGGGTAGACGATTACGTTCTGATCGAATTGGATGACGTCTCCTCCTTGCTGAAGAAAGGTGCTAATATCCTTGCTGTCAGCGTACACGACAATGCGGGCGGACGGGAGTTTGACCTGTCCTTGTTTGCGACCGTGGAGCCGATCGAGGACGAGACTGTAGCTAAACCGGACGATTGGAGTCCGCCCGCTGACCCGGATACGGATAACGAGCCCGACGGTACGATGGCACCCGAGGATTTCGGAAGCGGGCTTCCCTTCACCAATTCTCCCGTAGAGACTAGCTCATCGATTGTGACCGTTTACGTTACTGCTGAGCCTGTCGCGGCGACTTCTGCACCAAAGGTTTCCTACACCGCACCGCTGACGATGGTCGGGAGTGCGCTGGCGATTGCCGTGCTGATGGTGGTCACGGCACTGCTGATCAGCCGCAGAAACGGAAAGTCGGGTGGGAATCCATGACCCGACGGCTTCTGCCCCTGATTTTTTTGGGCGCACTGCTTCTGCCGATGCTCGCTCCGTTGAACGCGCTGGCATCCGACGGCGCGGTCTCCGAGCAGGAGGTGATCGACACCGGGCTTCCCGTGCTTTATCTGCAATTGGATAACGGCGAGACCATCACCGACCGCGAGACCTGGAAAGACGGTGTGATGCGCATCCGTAACACAGACGATTATTCCGCCTGCACCAATCTCTATACCGAGCAAGGCGGCGGGATTCGGCTGAAAGGGCGCGGGAACTCTACCTGGTGGCAGTTTCAGACGCAAAAACGGGCGTATTCTCTGAAGCTGGACGAGAAAGTCTCCCTGTTCGGCATGGATGCTTCCAAAAACTGGACGCTTCTTGCAAACTATATGGATCGCTCTAATCTCCGCAATCTCTTCGCATACAATCTGTCCGGCAGACTGGGGATGGAATACTGCGCCTCGTCCTTTGTCAATCTCTATCTGAACGGCAACTATCAGGGGGGCTATCAGCTCTGCGAAAAGCCATCCGCTCCCATCGACGAGTGGGAAGATCTAGGCGAGACGCTGGCGGAGGCGATTATCTATCGGAACGATCTCGGCGGTCAAAAGGCTGAAGAGCTGTTGAATGCGGCTTCCACCGATCTTTCCTGGATGACCGAGAAGGTGTGGCAGGGCTATACGGTGGCTGATTATATCGACCTGTCCGACCGAAAGATCTACGGAAACTATCTGATCGAATACGACTATTATTACGACGAACCCAGCAAATTTCATACTGCATACGGCGTACCGCTGAATATCCGCTCTCCCGAGAACCTTTACACCAATCCTAAGGCAATGAAAGAGCTGGAGAAGCATATTCAGCAGTTTGAAAATGCGCTCTACTCCGATACGTTTATCAATGCCGACGGGTACCACTACTCCGCTTACGTGGATATGGATTCGCTGGTGGAATACTACATCGTCAACGCGCTGATCAAGAACGTGGAGTTCGGCTATAAGTCTATGTACCTGCATTTGGACGAGGACGGGATCATTCATTTGGGCCCCTGCTGGGACTACGATTGGTCCTCCGGCAATCACTTTCTCGGTGCCGCTCCCAATCCCGAGGCTTGGTATGACGATTGGCGGGCTTCTACCAACACCTGGTATCTGCAACTCTACGGCGATCCCTATTTCGTGGCGCTGGTACAGGAGCGATGGTTCGAGATCCTGCCCGTGATCAAAGAGGAGATCGGGCGGCTGGCACAGTGGGAGGCGTATCTTGCCGCCGCCTCCGATCTGGAGCGGGAAGTCTACCTTACGCTGGAGGGAGAGGGTGACTATCGCAATCAATCCGGGGATTATTCATTCGCAGACGAAGTAGAAGCGTTTCGGCAGTTCCTCAACGAGCGGGTAGCGTGGATGAACAAGCAGTTCAAAAAGTCCGATCCCAATATTGAGGACGCAGGCATGGGCGCGCAGTACGATTTGGGGCTGACCCTGTTGGATGCTGACGGTGAGCTTGCCGTGCCCAATGATACCGACTTCCCTGTTGACTACGTTGCCGACGGCGTATCCGATCTGGTGATCGTCGCCGACACCGCCGTGACGATGATCCTTAACGGTAATCCACTTGCTTACGGTCAGCAGAGTTGCATCATCACTCCCGAGTATCTGCGGGAGGGGGTGAACGTGCTGATTGCCCGCACAGAGGACGGGAAACAGCAGGTGTTGCGCTTTGAAACGCCGTCAGCCGAGCCTACCTTTATCAGCGTCGGACGGGATACGGTGGCATCACCACCCGTACAGACGATCGTCTACATGGAACAACCGGCAATCGTTCTGCCGGCTGAAGCTCCCGATACTTCCCTTTTGTGGGGCGGTGCGATCGCGGCATCGGTGATCCTGTTGCTGAGCGGCGGGGTGAGCGCTATACTGATCCTGCGCAGAAAAAAGGTATAAAAAAGCAAAATTACGGCACGGAGCATTCACTCCGTGCCGCTTTTTTTATTTATTCTTGCGAAATTCCTCAACGATCTCCAGTAAAATGCGGGTAGCATTTTCCAATCCCTCCACAGTGGTGTGCTCGTATGGACCGTGGAAGGCGTAACCGCCGGTGCCGAGATTGGGGCAAGGGAGTCCCATAAAGGAGAGCCGCGCGCCGTCTGTGCCGCCACGGATGGGGGGCTCCACGGGAGTGAGTCCGACTCTGCGAATGACGTTCTTGGCGTAGTCGATGATGAACTCGCAGGGGAGGATCATTTCCTTCATGTTGCGGTAGGAGTCGGTGACGGTCAGTTTTATCGTGCCGTCTCCGTAGCGTTCGTTCAGGATCTTCGCAGCCTGCGCCATGGTCTCCTTGCGGGAGTCAAAGCGGGTGGCGGAATGATCGCGGATGATGTAGACCAGCTTCGCCTTTTCTACGCCGCCTTCGATATTGCAGAGATGGAAGAAGCCTTCGTAACCGTCGGTGTGACGGGGCGTTTCCGCCGCCGGAAGCATGGCGGCAAACTCAGTGGCAACCAGCGCGGCGTTTATCATGGTATTCTTTGCAGAGCCGGGATGGACGTTGAAGCCCTCGATCTCAACCACCGCCGCCGCGGCGTTGAAGTTTTCCCATTCGATGTCGCCCGCCTCGCCGCCGTCCACGGTGTAGGCATAGTCCGCACCAAAGCCCGTCACGTCAAAGTGGTCGGCACCGTGCCCCACCTCCTCGTCAGGAGTGAAACCGATACAGATCTTGCCGTGAGGTCGTCCCTCTTTGATCAGCGTCTCCACCAACGTCATGATCTCGGCGACGCCTGCTTTGTCGTCGGCGCCCAGAAGAGTCGTACCGTCGGTGGTGATGAGGGTACGTCCTGCCAGCGTAGGCAGATGGGGAAAATCGGCAACGCGCAGGACGCGTCCGCTCTCGCCCAGCGTGACGTCGGAGCCGTCGTAGTGTTCGATCATTTGAGGATTGACCTCTTCGCCCGCGAAGTCGGGAGAGGTGTCCATGTGGGCGATGAAGCCGAGCGCGGGCACGTTCTCCTCGCCGGGCGTTGCGGGAATGGTGGCGTAGACGTAGCCCTTGTCGGAGAGGCACACGTCGGATGCGCCGAGGGCGGTCAGCTCATCGGCAAGGATGCGGGCAAGATCCCATTGGCAGGACGAAGAAGGCGTGGCGGTGGAATCATCGTCGGATTTGGTGTGAATTTTAATGTATTGGAGGAATCGTTCGGTTACGGTCATAAGGGGAGTCCTTTCTGTGTCTTATCCATTTTTATTGCTGCTTTTCTTCCAAAGTAGCCAATCTTTGTCGAGAACGGTGCAATGCGGCTTGGTGAGTATAGTCTCGCAAGGGAACTGCTCACACGCACCGCAAAAAGAAAATCCTTTGGAATTTACGCAATCCCGCGTAAAGCAATCGCCTTCCCGATGGGCTTCATCGCATCCCTTGCACCCACCTTCGAGATACGTCGGGCAGGCACCGCAATAAAATCCGCATTTCCCTAAAAGTTTATCGTTCATATCGCTTACAGATCAATCCAATAGCGCTTTAGGCTGATGTCCTCGGACGCACAGTATACGGTGGATTCGTACACGCCGCCGTTGGCAAGAATGGTCTTTTCACTGCCGATATTATCGTGATCGCAGGTAATCAGCACTTTTGTAAGCCCCAGCTTGCGACAGATGGGAAGCGCCAATTCAAGTTGCGCTTTGGCATAGCCCTTCCTGCGTTCCGAAGGACGCACGGAATAGCCGATATGTCCGCCGTACTTTTCCAAAAAATCGTTAAAATAGTGTCTGATCTGAATCATGCCAACCACTTTTCGGTCGGACGTCCGCACGCACAACAGTTGCGTTGCCACAACGCGACCGGGACGAACGGTTTCGGGATGGCGATCGGATTCTGCACTTTCCACGAACGCTTCGGCGCTGTCGCACCGACGGAGCGCGCCGCAACCGTCCATAGACGAGCCGCAATCCAAAAACTCCTGCCGATACGCCATGATCTCGTGGGCATACTCAAGAGAAGGATTGACTAAGATTAATTCATTCATACATATACCCCAAGCCTGCAAAAATTTGCGGGCTTTTTCGAAAGTTCTTGAGGTGCAGGAACTTTTTCCAAGAAGTTCCTGCCGGGGTGCGGGGTGGAACCCCGCAAGCTCACTTCGTTCCCGTGGAGCCAAATCCTCCCGCGCCTCTCGCGGTTTCGGAAAGCTCGTCGGCTTCGAGGAAGGTAGCGGTAATGTAGGGGGTGATCACCAGTTGGGCGATGCGCTCACCGCCGGAGACGGTCTGAGAAACGGTGCCATGATTGTGAAGGGCGACCATCACTTCCCCACGGTAGTCGCAGTCGATGACGCCTACCTTGTTGGCAGGGGCAAGTCCCTTTTTGGAGGCAAGTCCGCTACGGGCGTAGACGAGTCCTGCGTAGCCGATGGGCAGTTCCAGCGCGATGCCGGTATGGATCATGACGGTCTGACCGGGTTCGACGGTCACGTCGGTGTCCGGGAGCGCATAAAGATCGGCACCTGCGGCGTAGGCAGAGCCGTAGGTGGGCAGGATGGCGGTATCGTTTAACTTCTTGATTCTGATTTCCATAGTTTTACCTCACTTGGTTTAATTGTCCCACAGTACGACCGATCCCTTTGCCAGCGACGCAGGAACGTCAATGATCCGCTGGTTGGAGGAGCCTTTGAAACGGAGCTTGAGATCCTTCTTTTCCTCCACAAACTCGCCGTCCACCAGCACGTCGATGAGACGGATCAGACGATCGGTGATTTCGGGATCGCCCAGCTTGCCAGCAAGGATGTGTCGCTCAAAATCGTAGCCGGTGTAGCACCAGACGGTCTTATCGGGATAGAGCGACTTCGCCCGCTCACACAGCTGCAGGAGCGCAGGCTGGTTCTGCGGTTCGAAGGGTTCACCGCCAAGGAGCGACAGTCCCTTAATGTAGGAGGGCTCCAGTGCGCGCAGGATCGCTTCTTCTACCTCGGGGGTATAGGGGTCACCGTAATCGAAATCCCACGCTTCAGCGTTAAAACAGCCCTTACAGCGATGCGTGCAACCGCTGACGAAGAGCGACACGCGCACGCCGGTTCCGTTTGCCACGTCGTGGGTCTTGATGGTAGCATAGTTCATAGAAAGTTCTCCTTTTTTGCAAGGGCTCTGCCCTTGCATCCCGGTCGCTTTCTTATAAGAAAGCGACGCAAAGAATTTTCAGATAGCCGTGCAATTACTTGCACGGCAATTATTTTGTGCCATTATCGCTGTAATTGGTAAGCAGCCCCGCAAGGATTGCGGGGCTTATCAAAAGTTTTTGAGGATTGTCAAGGAACTTTTTTTCAAAAAGTTCCTTGACCGGGGTTTGGGGCAGAGCCCCAATATAATTACAGATGCAATACTCTTGCCTTGATCTCTTTAGTTTTGCCGACGTTCCAGAAGTTTTCACCCAGGTAACCGCAGGTACGGCGGGTGACGTTCATCTTCCGCTGATCTTTGTTGTGACAGCAGGGGCATTCCCATTAGTTGTCGTCATTGATAAAAATCTCGCCGTCGTAGCCGCATTCGT
>JAFTOC010000036.1 GCA_017451585.1 Clostridia bacterium | reverse complement strand
TTCCGATCTCATCCGACAGACGGATCGCTTCTTCTTTGAATTCTTTACTGTAAGTTGCCATTCTTTTTCCCTTCTTTCTGTTTCTTCATTATACCAGATTTTGGGGTATTTGTCGACTCTATTTACAGTATAACATTCCACACCGCTTCGCGGTCCCCCTTCCCCTACAGGGGAAGGCTTGGCTGGTGATAATTGTTCGCACCATCTTCGTAGGGGACGGCGCCCTCGTAAGGAGCGTAGCGACGGAATAGCTGCGCGTCCGTCCCGTTCGCGCGGTCTGCACCGAAGTGACGGTCGACAACGGTAGGCTCTCCCCCTGTTGCCGCAAACGCTCCGTACAGCAAAACAACCCCCGCCGTTCGGCGGGGGTTCGGGAATACGCAATCTCGACGAGCGAGCTTATTCGCCGTACTCAGCGATGTAGGGCAGATTGCGGTAGATCTCGCCGCAATCCAGACCGTAGCCGATCACAAAGTAATCGGGGATGGTGAACAAGGACAGATCCGCCTTGAAATCCACCAAACGGCGCTCAGGCTTGTCCAGCAGAGTGACCACCCGCAGGGAGAGCGGATTTCTCGCCTTCAGCATCTTCACCACGTCGTTCAGCGTCCGACCGGTGTCGATGATGTCCTCCACGATGATGACGTGATAGCCGCTGATATCCCGATCCAGATCCATGGTGATCTTCACCACGCCGGTGGAAACGGTGCCGCTGTAATAGCTTTGGGCGCACATAAAGCCCACCTCGCAGGGAACGGTGATGGCGCGGCAGAGGTCTGCCAAGAAAACGAACGCGCCCTTCAGAATGCTGACCAGCAGAATGGGGCGACCGTCGTAGGACTCGCTGATCGTCTTGCCCGCCTTGGCGATGGCTTCCTTGATCTCCTCTTCGGTGATGACCACGCGCTTGATACGGCGCTGATACTCTTGGATGGTTTGCAGTTTATCCATAGAAACGGATTCTCCTTGTCAAAACACAATAACATTACCTATATAATAGCACATTTCCCGCCAAAAGGCAATACGTTTGCAAAAGATTTCGACATTTTTTGTTGGACGGTCGACCGTTGCCCTCATTCACCGCCCAACGAGAAGGAGCAACCCTTGCGGGTTGCTCCTTTGAGAAAACTCATCTTCTCTTGAGATTGATGTTTCTGACTCTTTCCACGTTCATCTTGGGATTGCGATCCATATCCAGCAGTCCGTTGACCTCCTGGAAAACATCGGTGAGCTGGGTGTAGCAGTAGCCGCAGAAGTAGTCGCAGTTCTTAAAGCCCATGGTGATGTCCTCAAACCGCTCGAAGAACTTCTCCTCGTCGTTTTCCGCGCCGCCGTAGCCCCAGTTGGCGCCGTGCTTGTCCTTGGCAAGCGCGATTCCGCCGTACTCGGTCATCATCATCGGCTTGCCGGTGTGGTCGTAGCCGTCGGCGGAAATGGTGCGGAAGCCGTTGGGAATGCCGGTCAGAATGCCCTCGGTGGACTGGTATTCGGGGGACAGATCGCGGGTGAAGGAAGCGTAATCGTGCACCGTTACGATGTCGGTTCGGGGGTTCTCCCAGCCGTCGTTGGAGGAGACGATACGGGTCTTGTCCAGCGCGTGGATCATGTAGTAGAGCGAGTCGGTGAACGCCTGCTGCTCGGGATGCACCTTCACCTGATAGATGCCCCAGGACTCGTTCATGGGAACCCAGGTGATGATGCAGGGATGGTTGTAGTCACGCTTGATGGCTTCCATCATATCGCGGTAGCAATTGCGCTTCATGGTGTCGGTGAAGCGGTAAGCGGAGGGCAGCTCCTCCCAAACCAGCAGACCCATGCAGTCCGCCCAGTACAGATAACGGGGATCCTCAAACTTCTGATGCTTGCGGGCACCGTTGTAGCCGAGAGCAAGCGTCAGCTCGATATCCTTCTTCAGCGCTTCGTCGGTGGGAGCGGTTAAGAGACCGTCGGGCCAGTAACCCTGATCGAGAATCAAACGCTGATACAGCTCGTGATTGTTGATGTAGATTCTGCCGCCTTCGCACTGGATCTTTCTCATGCCGAAGTAGGTGGAGAGCGTGTCCACCGCCTCGCCGTCCTCACAGAGGGTCAGCGCCAGATCGTACAGATTGCCGCAGCCGACGTCCCAGCATTCGAAGCCTTCCAGCCGTCTGTGATCGTGGGGGAAGCAGATCACGGTATCCACGCGGTTTTCCACGGCGGCAACCGTTACCGAGGTAACGAACTTCCCGCGGTAGGAAACGTCCAGCTTCAGCGAGCCGTTCTTGGGAGCGGCGGAGAGCAGAGCCTCCACCTTGAAGCAAGCGTTGTCGTAATCGGGGGTAATGCGCACGTCCTCGATATACTTCATGCCCACAGCCTCCAGCCAGACCGGCTGCCAGATGCCGCTGCTGGGGGTGTACCAGCACTCGAAGGGCTCGGGACGGTAGGACTGCTTGCCGCGAGGGAACTCGGTGCCCAGCGTGTCCTCACAGCAAACGGTGAGCTGATACTCCACGTCGCGATCTTTCACCAAATGGGTGACGTCGAAGTGGAAGGGAGTGTAGCCGCCTTCGTGTTCGCCGATGAAGTGACCGTTCAGCCAAACCTTAGCCTTGTAATCCACCGCGCCGAAGTGAAGCAGAACGCGCTGATCGGCAAATTCGGCGGGTACCTTGAAGGTACGGGTGTACCAAACGTAGTCGGAATGGCGCTTGTCGCCCAGTCCCGACAGTTCGCACTGGTAAACGTAGGGAACGGTGATCTTCAGATCCAACGCGGACTTGTACATCCAGCCCTCGTCGATGCCGATTCCGTCCTCGTCGAAGGCGAAGCCCCACTGACCGTTGAGGCAGAGCCAGTTTTCTCTTACACGGTCGGGGCGGGGATACTCGCCGCGGGGGAGATCTTTGTAATCTTTCATGGGGGAAACCTCCAAATATATTAGTTGATTTTATGATAGCATAATAGGGGAGATTTGTCAATATCTACGATGAAATAAAAAACACCACGATTGAATACGTGAAGCGCAGAAACGCTGTCGCGTGTCTGCATGAAGTTCGGGACAAGCAGGCTTTGCCTGCGTCCCGAATGAAGCACAGGAGTGCCGCCGCCCCGCGGCGTCCCTCCTGTATGAAGTTTTCCCCGCCCGACGGGCGGGGAAAGTTAAGGAGCAAAATCCGCCCGAAGGCGGATTTTGTTTATATTTGAGAGTGCGAACATAGCGAACGATTTGCACCTAATCATCGTTAAAGGAAGCTACCCGACACCGTCGCCTCTTCATCCCTCGATCTGCCCGATCATATACCGCCCGACCTCTACCATCAGCTTCAGCGCGGTGGGGAGCACTGCCTCGGGCACCTGCCGCAGGAAGTTGTCCGCCTCAAAAGTGAATGCCCCCGCGTATCCCACCTCCCGCAGGGCAGAGAGAATGTCCGCCCAGTCGGCGTGCCCCTGATAGGGAAGGATGTGCTGATCCTCCATAAAATCGTTGTCGTGCACGTGGAGCGCGGTAATCCGACGCCCTAATTTGCGGATCTCGCTCCCCGCATCCAGCTCCACCAGACCGCAGTGACCCAGATCGAGACAGTAGCCGATGGCAGAATCACCCAGCTCGTCCACCCAGGCGGCAGCCTCCTCCGCGCGGGAGCAGGTGCTGTGGGTGATCAGATTGCCGCGCAGCCGATTCCTCTGCCACATATTCTCAAGGCAGATCCGCACGCCCGCCGCCTTGGCGTGCGGGATCAGCGCGCGGTAAAACTCCATGTTGTAAGCGTGGAGCGTTTCGACATTTTGTTTATAAGGAAGAAACTGCACGGGATGGATTACCAGCTCGCGAATCCCCAGCACCCCCGCGATCTCAATGGCACGCACCAGGCGGGGATAGTTGTTCGTCCGCCAGCCCTCGGGCGTGTTGTCCCGGAAGGAGAAGGGCGCGTGTCCCTGAACAAAGGGAATGCCTATGGAGTCGGCGTATGCCCGCAAAGCCTCTGCCTCCCGACGCCAATCGTCCTCTAAAAGCGGATGAGAGCCGTTTGTCAGATGGAACATAGAAAAGTCGATTCCGTCAAAGCCCGCCTCAGCCAGCATAGCAATTGCCCTGCGATCACCGTACAGCTCGGCAAGACGGTCGGTCTGCGTTACCAATAACATACTAAAAATCCTCCTGCATGATTGATCTGTATCGCGGCGTTGCCGCCTATCATCCGAACGGCCGATCCAGCCGCTCTGCCAACTCTCCCCGCGTCAGCGATTCCAGCACCGACGGTGTCTCCCAAAGCGCCCCCTCCATCAGGGAAAACAGATGCGTACAGCATCCGTCGAAGGCAGGATCGAAAGCGTCCTTGTACACAAGCCCCTGCTGTTCATCGTAACTGCCGACCAAAAACAGCCCTGCGCGGGCAATCCCCCGAACGGCACCGTTTGGCGAGGCGAAGATCCGATTCAGCCGCAGCATCGTGCGGTGTGCAGAGACGATCTGCCCCGCCCGCTCCTTCAGCGGGGCCTCGGGATAGACCGTACGGGAGAGCGCGGCGAAAAAGGAAGCGATCACGGCACAGTCCTCGGCAGACAGCTCCGCCAGATGAGAGACGGGATCCACCTCCCACGGTTTCTTTTCCTCGGCGGCGATCAGCCACAGATCGAACTCACCCTCAATGGTGCAATGGGGAGCCTTTCCCGCCTTCGTAAGCTGTTCCACATAAGGATGGCAGGCGCTGTCCAGCAGATAGTGGCAGACGAAGCCCAAAACGTAAGCAAATCCGGCGTCCTGCCGCTCCGACGGGAGGGCGGAGAGCGTGTCCAGCATACACCCGAGCACCTGCCGACCGGTGCGCTGATGCAGAAGATCGCCCATCTCCCGCAAAGGCGTTTTTCGCAGCGGCTGATAATAGAAGAGGAGATCGGGGCCGTGCAGTCCCATCCGAAAGAGGGGAAGATGAGGTTCCAGCCGCTCAAAGAGAGCGTGGGACAGAGTGTTGATGACCGCGTCTCCAAAAACGCGGTGCGCATAAACGGCAGGCATGATCGCAGGAACCTCCACGGAAATATCGTTACCAACAGTATACCATAAATCGACCCGTTCCGCAAGAGGAAACGGGAGCAGTTGTCGAAATCCACAAAGATTTCGGCAAAGTGACAGACACCCACCCGCCCCGCCTTGACAAAACCGCCCCCGCGTGGTACAATTTAGCCATAGAATACCGCCGAGGTTGGCACGAACGCCTTCCCGCCGCACCCATGCCTTCCCCTTTAGGGGAAGGGGGACCGCGAAGCGGTGGATGAGGTGTATCTCTCAAACGCCTCCCGCCGACCGTCACCTTGGTGCAGATCGTACGGACGGACAGTCCACGGGTCATCCTGAGCGAAGCAGGTACGCCTGCGGCGTGCCTGCGCAGTCGAACCCCCGCCGTAGCGGGGGCGACTACGAAGTAGTCGGGATCTCGAAACACGCCTGATCTCATCGTTCGGAGATCCTTCGACTACGTAGCCACGCCTGCGTCGTTGCTACTTCGCTCAGGATGACCGATAGGGGGTGATAGGGGCGATGCGATCGGGAGCGATAGAGACCGATAG
>JAFTOC010000035.1 GCA_017451585.1 Clostridia bacterium | reverse complement strand
TCAGACTGAAGACAAAGTCCTGAAAAGGGCTTTGTTTTTTTGTGGAGATGTGGTATAATATTGACAGGAAGCGAGGGATGAAGATGCTGACACAAGAAGTGAGAAAGCGCGAACAGATCCAAGTGGTCTGCGTAGACGATCTTGTACCCCAAGATCACCTGTTGCGCAAGATCGAAAAGGCAATCGACTGGAATTTCATCTATGAATTGGTAGAGGATAAATACAGCAAGGACAAAGGCAGACCGAGCATCGATCCGGTAACCTTGATCAAAATTCCGATGATCCAGTACTTGTACGGAATTAAAAGCATGCGCCAAACCATCAAGGAGATCGAGGTCAATATCGCATATCGATGGTTCTTGGGCTTGGATTTCATGGATAAGGTTCCCCATTTCACTACGTTCGGTAAGAACTACACCAGACGTTTCAAAGACACGGATCTGTTTGAGCAGATTTTCTCGCGCATATTGGAAGAATGCTTCCGCCACGGATGCGTAAAGCCGAAGGAAGTGTTTGTTGACGCAACCCATGTAAAGGCATGCGCTAACAGCAAAAAATATACGACAGAAATGGTTCATGAAGAAGCATTGTTCTACGAAAAGCAGCTCCAAGAAGAAATCACAGCCGATCGTAACGAACACGGCAAGAAACCGCTGAAGGACAAGGATAATGACGATGATGAAAACGGAGGTAACGGAAACGGCGGACTGAAAGAAGAAAAGCAAAGCACCACAGATCCCGACAGCGGTTGGTTTCACAAAGGCGAGCACAAGCAAGTATTTGCGTATTCGGTGGAAACGGCTTGCGACAAGAACGGTTGGATTTTGGGATATACCATCCATCCGGGCAATATGCACGACAGCAGAACGTTCAAGCCGCTTTTTGATAAACTGCTCCCCTTTGGAATGAAACGTCTCATAGCAGATGCAGCCTACAAGACCCCTGCCATTGCCAAGCTCCTCATCGACAACAATATCGAACCCATTTTCCCCTACAAGCGCCCCATGACCAAAGATGGATTTTTCAAAAAGCATGAGTATGTTTACGACGAATATTATGATTGCTACATTTGCCCCAACGGAAAGATTCTGAAATATTCTACCACCAATCGCGACGGTTACAGAGAATACAAAAGCTGCAGAGCAGACTGCACAAGTTGTCCACATCTCCACCAATGCACCGAGAGCGCAAATCACGTAAAGATCATCACCCGCCATATTTGGGAGCCATACCTTGAAATGTGCGAAGATTTACGGCACACCAAAGGAAACAAAGAGCTCTATGACAAACGAAAAGAAACCATCGAACGGATCTTCGGCACTGCCAAAGAGCATCACGGTTTCCGCTATACGCAACTAAAAGGAAAAGCCCGGATGGCTATGAAAGTCGGGCTTACTTACGCATGCCTGAATCTAAAAAAACTTGCGTATCTGCTGGATTTCAGAGAGAAAAACTCTCCGGAATCGTCAGCGTTTTTTGCATTTTTTCTCAATTTGTTTCACTGCAAAACTTCGTTTGCTTAAATCGCATGAAAAAAGGAGCTTCGCTTGATACGAAACTCCCTTTTGTCTTCAGTCTGAGCACTTGCGAAAGCAAGTGCTTTTTTTAACGAAATCCGCCGTTGGCGGAAGAAATCCACCTGCGGTGGATGAAATCGCTTCGCGATGAAATCTGCCTTACGGCAGGAGAAGTAGGCGGATTTAATTTCATCTTAGGCGGAACGCCGAAGATTTCATCCGAACGAAGTGAGGATTTCATCGTGCGAAGCACGATTTCGTTCTTTTTCGGGTCTGCAGACAGATTTGAACTCCCCCAATGCCCTTTCGCACAATAGGTGAAAGCATGCGAAGAATGCGTTATTGATTTGTGCTACTTGTTATGATATAATAATGTCATCAAGTACTTGGTCACTAATAATATCGTCGCAAAGGAGGATAGCACATGGATATTGGAAATAAGATTAAACTACTTCGGCAAAAAGTCGGTGCAACACAGGAACAGCTTGGAGAAAGATTGGGCGTAAGTGCACAATCCATATCAAAATGGGAGACCGGCGTTACCATGCCCGATATAACTCTGTTGCCGCTTTTATCCGGCGAGCTTGGAGTTAGCATTGACGAGCTTTTTGACCTGACAACAGATCAAAAATTACAACGAATTGAAAAAAGGATTGATGTGGAAGGGGATCTTCCCGATGAGATTTTTTCGGAATACGAAAGTTTTTTGAAAATACAGCTTGACGAATTCGATGACAGGAGGAAAATCCTATCCTTACTTGCAAGACTCTATCATCATCGCGCAGAATCATATTTGCAAAAAGTAAGCAAATATGCTCGTGAGGCAATCTTGCTTGCACCCGAAATCAAGGACTGCCAATGGATGTTGCAAAAAGCGAACGGAGCAGCTGTATGGGATTGGAATTGCGCCAATCATTCGGAAGTGATTGATTTTTACAAAAAAGTAATTGATAGCGACTCCGCTACTCCCCAAACGCCATTGCCTTACTATGATATCATCGACAATCTGATTGCCGATCACAGAACTAAAGAAGCAAAAGAGTATTTGGAAAAATGCCAAGCCTTGCCTGCGCACAGACCTTTTTTGATCCCTGTTTACCAAGCGTATATTACTCTTGCTGAATATGATGCAGAGAAGGCAGACCGCATTATGGATGCAGCCTTGTCAGATTTCTCGGACAATGCAGGCTTTCTCTTTGAAAAAGCACAATATCATGCTCGCAAATGCGAATACCAAAAGGCAATAGAGTATTATGAACGTTCGTGGGAGGCTGATAGCTCCCCAAAGCCCAGATTTACCGATGCTTTGGAGGGGATTGCAACAATATATGAAATTATGGACGATCATGAGAAAGCAAGCGAAACATACGACAGATTGATCGATTGTCTCAAGGACGAATGGGGATATAGAGACGATGATGCGGCAGTGGTTGAGGTGAAGCGTAAAAAACAATCCATACTGAATTGATATATTGATCCCTCTTCTAAATCATCGTTATCTAAATCAAACGCAAAACACAAAGGGGCTGTAAAAAAGATTTTTTTACAGCCCCTTTTAACTTTTATTGGTTTATCAATACAGCAATTGAATCAGAAATGAGAATATATGCCTCGAAGCGATCGCATACGATTGGTCGCTATTTCCAACCTTGACAGCTCCTCTTAAATCTGTTATACTAAGTCGATCCCTATCGGGACGGATTTATAATCATTTTCAAAATTTATCAAATCTCTTGCAATCAAATTGCAAATTCATGCACTTATATGAATGAAAGGAGTGAAGCAGTATGACATCTGAACATCTCGAAGAGCAGTATCTGACCCTCTACACCGAGCAGTTCATGGAGAAGGTATTCTACTTTTGCCTGCGGAAATGCGGAACACAGGATGCGGCGGAGGAGCTGGCCGCCGACATTTCGCTCAATGTTATTTCCGCGATCCGCAAAGGACAACTTCCCCATCACTTTACATCATGGGTCTGGCAGATCGCACGCAATCGCTACGCCCGCTGGGCGGATGCCAAGCATCGCCGCGACGAATCGGTATCCGGAGCCGATCTCGCCGATTTTGCGGACACCTTGGCTGACGAAGCCCCTTCCGTCGAAGATGCGTTGGTGTCGCGGGAACAGCTTTCCCTGCTCCGCCGTGAGCTCGCGTTCATCGGTGAAGAATATCGTACTCTGCTGGTTGCCTACTACCACGAGAACCGTCGGATCGAGGAGATCGCCCGCTCGCTGGGAATTCCCAAGGGCACTGCCCTGTCCAGACTGCAACGCTCCCGAAAAATTCTGAAAGAAGGTATGAATATGGCAAGAGAATTTGGAATCAGAAGCTACAAACCCGAGGACATCGCGTACAGTACCAATTGCGCAAAACCCGGAAGCAAAAATCAGCCCTACAGCATCATGGAGCACGACCTCTACGCAAACATCCTGCTGGAGGCGTACGGCAATCCTTCCACCGCCGAATCACTGGCGATGGAGCTGGGCATTGCGCTCCCTTATATGCAAAGTGAGCTGGACTATCTCACTCGTGAAACTTTACTCGTCAAAAACGGCGACAAATACGAGACCGCGATCCCTATTGTCAGCCGAAGTGCGCAGGAGCAAGTGCATATTGCGCAGCTGACGATCGCTCCAGATCTTATGCGAGCATTGGGAAAATTTGTGGAACGGCTGAACGATGCTTTTGAGGCGAATGGGTATGCGTATTACGGCAATTTCCAAGACTTTGAAAGCGCAAAGTGGACACTCCTGATGCTTGCATTCGACTACTTCATTCGCAAAAATCCTCGCAGGCACGGTTTCACAGCCCGTCCCGACGGCGGAAAGTGGGATATAGTCGGCTATCAGACCAACAATATCGTAGAACCTTACTTCGTAGGCAATCACGGAAGCGGCAATTGCTTTCAGCAGTTCAAATATTGCTTTGACGGCATCGCAGAACGCACGCCGAATCGACTGAGCGACGAGAATTGCAAGATTCTTCGAGATTGCGTCTGCGGCAAGGTCGATCTGCAGAAGAAAGAAGCATTGGATGCGCTGACCGAGTACGGTTATCTTCGTCGGGAGGGAGAAACATATCTGCCCACCGTCATGGTGCTTCGCAAAAGCGAGATCAAACGGATTGCAGAGGAGTTCGATGATAATACCCGTTCCGAGTTGACCGCGCTTGCAGATCAGGCAAGAGAGTTGTTTGCAAAACTCCATCGCCAAATTTCCGATACGATCAAAGCCGATCTTCCCGCACACTTTGCTGAGGACGATCAGCAGTATTGGACGGTTGTCGAACACTGCTATCACAGCCGCGGGTATGTGATGGCGGAAGCACTGCGATCCGGATGGCTGAAGCCTGCGGATGAAGTCAGCCCTGCCATCGGCGCGCATCTCTTCCTGTTTAACGAATAAGCACCCTTGACAAGCGCTCCAGAATCTGTTATAATAAATCCGTCCCCTAATGGGGCGGATTTATTTGTTTTGAGGTGATCGTATGCAACTGATTAGATGCTCCATTCATCCTACTCAGCCCGATCCGTATATCATTAAGTCGGGCGGAAAGTATTACATCTATGCCACCGGCGTGGACGGCGTGCACGCGTACACTTCCGATTCTCTGCTGGGTGAGTGGAAGTATTGCGGTAACATTTTTTCCTACAAGGATTACAAGGAATATTGGGCGCCTGCTGTGATTGAGCTGGGGGGGAAATTCTATCTCTACTGCTCCATCGTCATCGATGATGCCGAGCCCGATCCTGCCGATCATCATCATATCATGCACGTTTCGGTTGCAGACTCGCCTCTCGGTCCTTTTGAAAATCCCAAGCCCATTCTGCCTCCCTTCTCTATCGACCCTCATGTTGTACAGACCGAGGCGGGACTGTTCATCTACTACTCCACCAATCACTATGACGTGGATCGTGTGGGCACCTGCATCGTAGTGGATCGCCTGCTGGATCCCTTCACTCCCGAGGGCAAGCCCGTGACCGTGGTGGAGCCTACTTTGGACGAGGAGATCTTCCTCCGTGATCGTTTCAAGGAAGGTCAGCACTGGCACACCATTGAGGGTGCCTTCTACTTCCGCGAGGGAGATTGGCAGTATCTGATGTATTCGGGCAACTGCTACGAGAAACCCACCTACTACGTTGGCTACGCCCGCGCCAAGACCGACGAGCAGGATCTAACTAAGGTGAAGTTTGAGAAGTATCCCGACGCGAATACGTATCTCCCCGTGCTGTCTGCCAACGATTTTGAGGAAGGCACCGGTCATCACTCCATGATCAAGGAGGACGGACAATGGTATGCCGTTTACCACGGCAGAGACTATGGCGCCGTGGATGCCACCGGCGAGCGGAGAAACGCAAGAATCTGCAAGATCAATGTGCGGGACGGTTTGCTGACGGCAGAACGGTATTCCGATAAGCTTTGATAAATGCGAAAACCACCCCGAGGGGTGGTTTTTCGTTATTTCTTGTTCGCTTTCCACTCTTTCAACATTCGCTTCGTCTCGGCAAATGCAACCGCTTCCCCTTCGTCGGAGAGCAGGCGGAGGAGCCGTTCCAACTCAGCGGCGGTGGTGGGGTGCATCGTGTTCTTAGCGTTTCCGCGAAGGAAGTAGAGGAGTGCGGCATCGTCCTTGTAGTCCTTGCCTTTATAGATCTTGCAAGCGGCGACACGGTCGCAGAACATCTCAATGAGGAAATTCACCGGCATTTCCACCGGTTCGTAGCGCTTGGTTTTGGGGTTGACGTCTACCCAATACTCGAAGTGGTGGCGATTGCGCCCTTTGTGGTGCATCCACGCAAGCGAATAGCCTATATCCTCCCGCTCCGCTTCGTTGGGACTGCGCTGTCCCTGATAGTAGCGCGCGCCCTTCCAAAACTCGGTGGGGCTGTACTTGGACAGATCGTGGAAAAGTCCCTGCCAGCCGATGCCCGCCTTAAAGCAATGAGCGATGACCTTGTGGCGGTGGCGGGTAATGGTTCGAAAATGCTTGAATGCTGCCATCAGAATTGGGAACGGTCGGTACGGTCGGAAAACTCTTGCTGATTCGCATCGATCATCCGATTGCGTTCCCGTGCCGCCGAGCGGTTCAGATAGATCTGAATCAGTGCCTGCAGAACCACCAAAATGCTGAAGATGAGCAGAAGCCATTTGGTATTATCGTTGTAAAGGAACTTCATTGCCCGATTGTATCGGTCGGTGACGAACAGCGTAATCATCGTAAATGCGAAAACAAGATTGACGTGGGGCAGGAATTTCATCAAATTCTGCAATATTTTTTTAATATTGATATTTATCATTGGTTCCTCCCTCAGTTTTTCTTAATCTCACCGATACACACGATGTCAAACAGATCGCGCTGTCCAGAGCCTTCTTCCTCGCGCTCCTGGTCTACGCGGTACATTTCTCCGTTGAAGTATGCCTGCGCACTGTCTCCGCCGTCGAAATTATACGCTTGCTTACAGCCAAGCTCGTTATAGATCTGGGCAATCTGAGCAACGCGCACGCCGTCCGAATCGTCGGATCTGCCGTCGACCACCACCAGTGCGTAATGACCTGGCTCGTAATAACCGATGGAAGATCGGGGATGGCGGGAATCGATGACGTTATGATCGTAGCTGTCGTTGCTGAACTCGGTGATCATTCCACCGTTATCATCCAAAAGTCCGGGGCCGAACTCCCAGATCTGATAGGGAGCTCTGGCGGCGATCGCATCCCAATCGTATTCATCGGGCGTATACGTCTCCATGGTACCGTCAAAATAGAGCACGCAGATGTCGCTGGTAATCATATCGGAATGACGGAGCACTACACCGTTGCGGACTGCCACTTCAGTGTGATTGGCATTGCCCCAATAGTCACCGTTGACGGCTGCGATCGGGATCCCGTCCTTCAGCAGAGAACCGGTTTTATCCTCGGTCTTTTCCAACAGATCCTCAATAGGCTCACGTTCGCTGACCGAGACCGTGTAGAGATTTTCAATATTGCGGACGTAGATGTCGTAAACGAAGTACTGTACGGTATAGGTTCTGCCCGTACCTTCGTAATACATATCGCGGTTGACCTCGGTGAGGGTCACCCACATATCGTTGCTCTTATATTCGGTAGCGGTGGAGATGACCTCCTCCCCTTCCTTCAGGAAAAGATTACCGAACTTGGAGCCGAACTGACCGGAATAATCGTAGCCGTCACCGGGATCTTCCGTATCTCCGCCGCCCTCATTGTCCCCATTGCCATCACCGTTCGAGCTTGATCCATTACCGTTGGTGCCTGACCCATTGCAACTGCAATTACAGCTACTGTTATTGGAATTATTATAAGGATTGGTAAATTGAATCCCTGTCTGATCACCGGAAGTATCGTCTTCGGTTCCGTACCACAAGGGTTTAATATGATGAAACCATGAAAATGAGCACAGTACTGCTCCGATCAGCACGACGTCGATCAAAACTAACAACCATGCCGGCAAAATTCGTTCTTTTTTCATAAATCTCCTTATGTATCAGCGATCAAACAGAGCAAATCGGAAGATCTCTTTATAGATCTTCACAGAATCCTGTAACGGACGGAAGTGAGAAGACGAATTGTCGTTTTCATAGACCGTTTCTATAGCAACCTCGTCGATTGCAATGCCGTCCCGTGCGGCGGTCATCAGTACGTTCATTTCATACTCGTAGCGCTCGCCGGGGATCTTCGTCAGCCAGCCCAGCAGATCACGGCTAAAGCCGCGTAAACCGGTCTGCGTATCCTGCACCTTGACACCGCTGACCAGTCTGTACACGCCGCGCGTCACGGTATTACCGAAACGCGAACGGAGCGGAACCTCTCCCACAAAAGCACGGGAGCCGATTACGAAACCGCCCTTTTGATGCAGACGGTCGCACACCTTCTGAATATCTGCGGGACGATGCTGACCGTCGGCATCCGCCGTGATCAGATACGACGCGTTCGGGAAGCACTTCAGAACGCAGCGCATTCCGCGCTTGAGCGCGCTTCCCTTTCCGCGATTGGTCGCGTAGCGCACTACGCGCGCATACTGTGCCGCTTCAATAAATACCGCGTCGTAATCGCTGCCACTGCCGTCATCGACCACCAGCAACATATACCGTGCCTCAGACAGCTTTTGCAGAGTTTCGATCAATTTCTGATCGGGCTTATATGCGGGGATCAATACTACGGTGTCAATCATACATTTGTTTCCTCTTTTGACTTCCTTGAAAATTGTAACAAGCCGCTGTTAACCGTTGTTCTTCATTCGTCCGATCAATCAAAAATCAGAGAATGGAGCATCTTTTTGTTCTTTTCAAAATTCACACTAAGCACGCTCATACCGTCTATGCTGGCGTAATTGTAGGTGCCGCTGTCGGGAATGTGGCAGGTTTGAATGGTGTAGGACGAATAGGAGGTTCCCACCGATGCCAACAAATTCGCACAATCGGCTACCGTCAGGTCGGTAGTAATCATGGGGAGTACGATGGGGATCAGATCCATCAACTGACCAAAGCTCATGGTCTGTGCCTTTTCGATCACCTTGGTCAATACTCTTCTTTGCCGTTCGGTACGTCCGAAGTCACCGTCGCCTTGCGAATTATCGTTAGCGTAACGGTCACGGCACAAGCGAAGCGCGTATTTTCCGTTGAGATGATAGGTATTCTTGGTACCTTCCAAAAAATGATCCTCGGGGACGAAGGTCTTGCCCCCATCCAACGCAGTATGCTTGACCAGGTTCGTGACTTCTTTGTCGGACAGCTCAATATCAATTCCGCCGATGGCGTCGATGACCTTCTCAAAGGAGGAGAAGTTGACCTGTGCGTAATTGTCAAATTCCAGACCGAAATAATCGTACAGCGTATCACGAACACCGCCCACACCGCCGTAAACATACGCAGCATTGAGCTTGTTATAGCTGTTGGTTCCCGCCAGCTTCAAATACATATCCCGAAGAAAGGACGTCATCGTGATCGTACGCTTTTCGGTATTGATGGTGATCATCATGATCGTATCGGTTCTGCCGCGGGAGCCTACTGCACGTTCGTCGGTACCCAGGCAAAGGATATTGATCAACTTCTCCGCCTCTTCGGGAAGCGGTTCATCGGCGGGCGGATCTTTCCACAGATTGAGTGTATTATTGGGATCGGAATCTGCAAGTCCGCTTTGCGAGCTCAGCCAGTCCTGATATTGCAGTTTCAGATCCTCCACATCCTGGAGCGTGAACCGATGATTGGGATCTTTCAGAATGGTGTCCAAGGAAACACCGTTCTGCATTGCAAGGGAAGCATCCAAAAACTCCTGATCCATCGTATTATCACCGATCTCCTGATAATTCATCTGGTTGTACCAATTGAGCAAAAGCAGACCTCCGCCTACCAGTGCAACCAAAAGAATTCCCAGCAAGCTGAGCATTGAGATCACTGCAGCCAGCTTGACTTTTTTGTTTACTCTATTTTTCTTCTTTTTATAAACTCTCTTTTTCTTCTTTGACGGCATTGTATTTCCTCCTGCCATATCCCGTGCGATACGATACAGTTAACTGAATTATACGAAATTAGTATCATTATACTGCCCAATTTCGACGATTTCAATGCGATATTGTGAATGTGATGTAAATATTTCACGGATGAAATAAACGGAAGCGCCGGGAAACGCTTCCGTTTATTGGGGATACTATTAAATATCCGGGAAATTATTTTTTCTTTTTGCGAAGCAAGATTACCCCGGTGATCGCTACACCGACCAATACTGCCGCTCCGATGGCAATGCCTGCAATGAGTCCAGCAGAACTTTTATTGGAATCGTTGTCGGTAACAGCGGGATCAGCGGGCGCCGTATCCGGATCAACAACAGGATTTTCGGAATCATCCGGTGTCTTACCGGAATCGTCGTCGGATTCGATAACGGGAGGCTGTTCCTTCAGCGAAAGCGTTGCAAAAACAGGTTCGGTCAGACCGTATTTTGCGTTCTTCAGTTCTGCTTTGGCACTGTTAATGGCATCCTGTGCGGAATCTGCGTTCGCAACGACCGTCTTTGCATTTTCCAATGCCGCAGTAAAGGCGGCGGCACTTTCGGAAGTATACACAGACAGATCAATAGCATTATAGTTTTCGATCAATGCTTCTAATGCGGCGGAAGACTTCCCTTTCACCGACAACGCTACGCTGACGGGAGTGGGCGTTCCTGCGATCCGCCCCCTCAGAGTGAGGGTACCGGAGGCGGTCAGCGCTCCGTCGGGGAGCGTTTGCCAGATCACGGGAACCGCGGTGGTAACGCCGTCCACCAAAATTTCGATGGTTTCGGGCAGTGCATCGCCGGCGGTGATCTTCAGAGTCAGCGCGTCCATACCGGAGAGCTTCTTCACCGATTTCACGGTTGCAAGGTCTTCTACCGCCTTGCTGAGCGATGCGGCGAGGGCGTCGGCTTTGCCGCTGTTTTGAGCAACTGCCTGTACGCACTGCTGATAGATCGCTTCTGCCGCGTTGTAATCGGCTTCGGGATAATCGTATTTCGACAGAAGCTCGAAGGAAGAAAGGGCGGCTACCGATTTCTCCGCTCCGTCGGCGCACTTCAGGAAGAATACCTGCGACAGACCGATGTGAGAGCTGCTTCCGTAGTTCTTCTTCAGATCCAGCTTGATCTTAGCGGCGGTAATAGTACCGACGTTCAGCAGATCGGTTGCGGTCTGATTGGGATCGTCGTTTGCTTTATTCAGCGTATAAACGCCCGCAGACTTCCATTCCCCGTCGGCAGTTTCGGCGTAAAAGACTTCCATCTCCTTGACACCGCGATCGGTAAGATCCTTCTGATTGTGGTTCCAAATCAGAAGATGCGAGAGCGTTACGGGGCTGTTGAAGGTAAAGGTGAGGCTTGCCTGGGTGACGCCGTCGGCAGAGTGCCACATGGAGGTGGCGTTATAGGCGTTATCGTGCGTGCTGTACAGGATGTTGGAAGCGTCGATGACCATACCGGTATCCGAAATCACGTTCTTCACGGCTGCCCAATCGCTGTCTGCGCTCCAGATTGAGGATGCAGTTACAGACTGGGGAGTACGGATGCTGAATCTGCTACTGTCGTGAACGGTAGCGGAGAGTGACACGGTATAATCGCTTCCCTCGGGACGGGCGGTCAGCTCGTAACTGCCGGTACGGTCGGGATCGTAGCTTTCCTCGTCCCAAATCAGAGGAAGAATCTTCAAGCTGCCGTCGGCGGTGACGAATTGTGCAGTTTCGGGGAGCTCCAGATCCGCAAATGCGGTACCCGCGTTGACGGTAACACTTTCAAAGGTAGTCCGCAGACCCACAATGCGGTCGTCCGATGCACCGGCAGGATTCAGTACCACCTCGGCAAGGGTCAGCGAACCGGTCTTGGTCAGAATGCCAACGTAACGTCCGCTTTGTCCGGTCAGATCGACCGTCAGCAGATCTTCGCTGATCTCCGCGTCGGTCAGCGGGACGCAGGTGATTCCTTCGGTCTGGGTCAGGCGTGAGTAATCCATCGTCCCCAAGGGTTCGTCGGAGAAGAAGACGTACGCATTCTTGAGTTTATTGGCTCCTCCCTCTCCCGCATAGATCTTGAGCTTCCCGAAATCGGCGACGTAGCCGATGTCCGCGCGCCACCAGCCCTTATCGGAGCCGGTACGGGATGAAGTCTCATGGCTGAATTCGGGATCGGTATAACCGTCCACCGCTCTGCCGGCGGTCGCCTTACCGTCGTTGGAGCCCTGCGTAGCGGTTTTGTGGAAGAGCAGGTTCTGACGGTAATCGTAGTCCGCCGCCCACTCCTCCGGGAAGGTCACGGAATCGGCAGGCTTTTCGTAGCCGTTGCCGATCTCAGACAACAGGGTTTTGTACTTGTCAATCAGCGCACCCTTTTGATTAGGCGCGACGTTGAGGATAAATACGGTGTCACTTTCGGTGAAGGGGTTGACGTTTTCGTTGAGCACCCAATCCACGCTCTTGAAGGTATCGGTGGGGTAACTGTCGCACCAGAACCAGTGCTTGGATACGGTATTACAGGAGATGTTGACGTTGCTGAACCAATCGGGCACGTTCTGTCCTGCGGCGCTCTCAAACATGGCAACCTCGCTGTGGACGTTATTAGCCTCACAGCTGATGTTGATGACCAAACAGTTGGGCTGAAGGGTATGTACCAGATTCACGATCTCGTCGTAGGGGAGCAGGTCGTAGTTGGGGCCGCCCCAGTAGGCGTTCCATGCGTCAAAGATGATGAAGGGGATCTCGCCGTAACCGGTCAGCAGCTCGGTGATCTGCGCCTTGATGAACTCGATGTCGGTAGCGTCACAGTCGGAAGAGGTGATCTTGTGCTTGATGTCCAGCATAGAGAAGTAGAGCGCGGGAGCGATTCCCTCTTCTCTGCAGGCGTCGGTAAATTCCTTGACCACATCGGTCTTGTCGGTGGCAGATCCTACGTCGTAATCGGTGTAGGCACTGTCCCACAGATCAAAGCCGTCGTGATGCTTGGTGGTCAGTACCGCAAAGGTCATGCCGGCGGATTTCGCCGCTTTTGCCCAATCGTTGCAGTCAAGCTCCGAGGGATTCCACGAGCGGGGATTAAAGGTGGATTCTCTCTGCTCCCCTGCCCAGTCACCGCCGATCTGAGCAAACTCGTAGGTGGAGCTGTTGAAGTGCAGGAACATACCGAAGCGCAGATCGTAGAAGTCCTGCAGGAGCTCAACGGTATGATCGTAGTTATCGTAGACGGGATCTTCTTCGGTAACCGTGACGATACATTCGGCGCTGTAATCCTCGTGGAGAACGGTGACCTTGGTGGTACCCACGCCGACGGCCGTGATCTCGCCGTTCGTTCCCACGGTAGCAACGGAAGGATCCCAGCTGTGCCACGTCAGTTTGTCTGAGCGGGGGACGTTGATCCGTCGGACGGCAACGGTACAACTGCCGCCCACCTTCAGATCCACAGAGCTGCGGGTAAGATAGATACCCGTGAAGTCGTAATCGGTTTTGGCGTTCTTGGAAGACACGGGAATCATTCCTCCTATCACAGGCATCAAGAGTGCGACCAGCAAAAGCGCGGTCAACAGTTTACGTTTCATCGCTTTGCTCCTTTCATCGACGGAGCCAACCGTCGGGCAGATCGGTCAGCGGCTCGGGATACTTGACCCCCTCACCGATTTTCGCAAACTCTGCCACCAGATTGTCGTCCATCTTGCCCGTAGGATCAGGGGAGATGTTGAGCATGAAATTGATGTTCATGGGGAAATAGCCCTCCATCTTCTTCAGCGCCCATGCGGCGGGAGTGGGAGCGGTCTCGTCGTCTCCGTCTCTCCAGAACCACGCGCCGGTAAGCTTGTTGCAGGATACGCCGGGACCTTCAAAGGAGCCCTTCACTTCCTGTCCTGCGGCATTCTCGTAGAAAACGATGTCGGTATGGGAGATGCCGTCGGACGCGCCGATATTCATCAGGAGACAGTTCGGCTGAATGGACTTGACGAAAGAATCGATCTCCTCAAAGGGCAGCGTCTCGAAAGAAGGACCGCCCCAAGGAGAGCCCCAACCGTCTACCATGATGAAGGGGATCTCGCCATAGCCGGTCAGCAGCTCGCGGAGCTGATTTTTGATAAACTCCTTCTGCTCAGCAGTGCAGGAGCGCTTGCCGATCCCGTGGGTCAGGTCAAGGATGGAGAAGTACAGACCTGCTACGATGCCTTCCGCGCGGAAAGCGGAAAGGTATTCGGCTACCACGTCGGTCTTGATAGTGCCGTTTTTCACGCAATGATCGGTGTAAGCAGAGGGCCAAAGTCCGAAGCCCTCGTGGTGCTTGGTAGTCAGCGCCGCAAAGCGACAGCCTGCTGCCTTTGCCGCCTTCGCCCAGCCCTTGCAATCAAGGTTCGTGGGATTCCAGTCCGCTTCGTTAAAGGGATAGCGACGGGGCTCACCGAAATTCTCGTGACCGTATTCCCAGTCGGAGATCTCGCTGTTGTGGAACTGGACGGTAGCGCTGTTGAAATGAATAAAGGTGCCAAGGCGCAGGTTGATAAATTCTTTTTGTAATTGCTCAAGTTTTGTCATTAGGATATACCTCCGTTATTTCTTGTTTTTAGTATAGCAAATCCCGTAATACAATGCAATAGATTAGAAATAAAACGAAAGTTTGAAATATAAAATCAAAAAATAAAATAAGTATTGACAATTGGATCGAACTCTGCTACAATGCACTTGAGGTGATCATATGGACGAGAGGATCGGTATTCTGCCCGCGGCAAGCATCTTAGGCTCCGAACGGTTCGTGATTTGGGATTGCTATTCCGACGCGGATAGCACCTACAACCGAAAACTGCATTTTCATGATTTTTTTGAGCTTTCGCTGGTTTACGAAGGTGAATCCGACTTTCTCGTCAACGGCGAAGCCGTAACGCTGTCCGCAGGAACGGTGCATATGGTAACGCCATCCGATTACCATATGCAAGTTACGAAGCCCGGTCAGTTCTTTCGGTATTATAATTTCATTTTTGCGTCTGCCGTTTTGGGAGACGAGCTCGTCGCGGCGTTGGAGGATCGCAGCGGACCCATTTGCCTGCATCTCTCTCCCGCCAAGTCTAAGGAGATTTTCGGGCTAGCCGAGCGATTACTGAACGAATATCAGTCTTTGGAGAACAGCAAACCGCCGCTCTTCTCCGAGCAGCTGATTGAGCGGGGGCTCGAGGCACTTTGCATTCTCATCCTGCGGGCGATGCCCCGTCAGACACAGCAGGCGGAAGATCAGCTGCTCCCCATCCGCCGTGCGCTTTCCATCATCAGACAAAATTATCGGCAGAAGCTCTCTCTGCAGGAGGTGGCAGAGCAGATCTACCTTTCTCCCGCGTACTTTTCTCAGCTATTCCACAAGACTATGGGTGTTCCCTTCTCGGAATATCTCACCGACTACCGTCTGCAGATCGCCGCACGGTATCTGCAAGCGGGTAATCTACCGCTGAAGGAGATCGCCGCGCTGTCGGGATTTCCCACCTTTCCCTACTTCTCCGTCGCGTTCAAAAAGCGGTTCGGCGTGGCACCGTCGGTCTATCGGAAGGTCGGACAAAACGAAACCGTATCCTAACAAACTCCCCTGCACCGCTTGTGGTGCAGGGGAGTTTTCGTTATTTAGCAATAAACGCGGATGGAGGGAGCTGTTGGTGGAGATATTCCTTAAATAAAAGCTCATCCCTTATCCCTGCCAAGGCTCGCGGGCTTTGGGAGCATTTTTCTCCTGCTCTGCTTGGAGCTGTACTTCATACGTATTTTTATAATAGCCCTGCTTATCCTTGTACAGATAGAGCTTACCGTCGTCCATCATATAGATCTTGTCGGCTTTGTCGGCGATGGTCATGTCGTGGGTGACCATGATCATGGTCATGCCCATCATCTTGCGGGTCTCCAGCAGCAGCTCCAGCACTTCGTCGGCGTTCTTGCGGTCGAGATTGCCGGTGGGCTCGTCGGCAAACAGCACCTGCGGACGGTTGATCAGCGCCCGGGCGATCGCCACTCTCTGCTGCTGACCGCCCGAAAGCTCGCTGGGCAGATGACCGAGGCGGTTGCCGATCTTCAGCGACAGGATCAGCTTCTTCAGCGTCTCCTGATACTGATGGTCGGGCTTGTTGCACATGATCGTCGGAACGAGAATGTTCTCCAGCGCAGTCAGCTGGGGCACCAGATTGTGCTTTTGGAAGACCACGCCCGTAAACTCTCCTCTGAAACGGGAGAGTTTGTCTGCAGAAAGCTTCGTAATATCGGTGCCGCGGATGGTGACGCTGCCGAAATTGGGGCGATCCAGCCCAGCCAGCAGGTTCAGCAGAGTGGACTTGCCTGAGCCGGAGGTACCCATGATCGCTAAAAATTCGCCGTCCTCGACCTTGAGAGAGACGTGATTGACCGCGGTAACCACCGAATCGTATTGCTTATACTGACGGATCAGATCCACCGCTTCCAAAATATATTTACTCATTGACCGTTTCCTCCTGATCGGATGTCTCGCTCGGCTCCCAATGGAAGGGCGAGCCTTGTTTTTTGTAGGTAAGATAGGGGAGCATCGTGCTGACGAAGCCGCAAAGCGCACAAACCGCGATCCCGATCAGATAGGGGACAACCGGCAACCGGAAGGAAGCCAGCATTTCGCCTCCGATAAAGATCGTCACATAACCGATTGCGCGGTGGATCAGCCACGATACGAACGGAGCAAGTAGCGCGAATATACCCGCACCGAAGCAGGCATACAGGAGCGCATCCTGCAGAAACAGCTTTCGGATACTGTCAAGCGGCGCACCGATAGCGAGATACAACTCAAACTCTCCTCTTCGCTTGACGTAGAAAAGGATCTGCGAGATCAGCCATACGATGGCGGAAATCAACAGTAAAACCACGGCAAACAGCGTAAATACGCCCGAATAATTCTTGTTCTCGTCGATCTGCTTGGAAAGACGAGCGTGCAGATCGGTGACCGACAGATTATCGTAGACCAGCTCTGCTTTGCGGAGCCACTCGTAGATCTCTGCTTCTTCTGCTTCGGTAACGTCCGGTTTCGCGTAGATCTTTACGCTCTCGTAAACGGGTTCGTATCCGGTGACCGTTTCGTATTCGTCCGGGCTGAAGAAAACCGACCAGCTATCCTCGGTAGGCATATCGCTGATGATCGCACCGATGGTATAAGCGGTGTATTCATAACTACACTGTTGCATATAGGCAAGCAGGATCTGATCTTCGTCGGTGACATACAGCATCGACTGCTCTACCTTCTGTGCGTCACTGAGCGACCCCGACACTTTGGCAACGTAGATCACATCGCCGATCTCCCAATCGAACTTTACGGAGCCCATAAAGCTATCGGTAACGGCAACGGTTCCCGGTTCGGTCAGCACCGATTCCAGTGATCCCTCGATGCCGTAACCCAAGAATTCAAAGGATCGGATGATCTCACTGTCCAAAGACTGATAGTTGACGTTCATCTGATACCGCCAATCCGTACCGTCTTGGCTCAGGCTGACGCCTCCCGCGCCTATCTTAGCGGCAGATTCATCCAATCGAATATGAGAATGAAGTGCCCGCGCCGGATATGTGCTTTCTTTGAGAACCGTACCCAAATGGGGAATTTCGGCAAACACTTCGCTGATTGCATCGGTATAGCCGTAGGAGGCATAGTCGACCTCTTCCGAATCGGAGCCGGAATCCGAGGTGCTATCGGAGCCGTCGGGCGCTGCCTCATCGGAGGAGGCAGGGGTGTCGGACACCGCATCTTCTCCCGCATCTCCGGCGTTACCGTCTGACTCTGCGTCTGTGGAAGACGATGTGTACATGGGAACCGCAAAATCCACCTGATACAGCGGACGCGGCGTATCCAGCATCCGTTGATAGCAATTACTGAGCGTGATCAGTCCCACGAAAAGCATCGCGAAGGAGAGTGCCATCCCCAAAAGGCGCAGAACGTATTTGCGAAACCGTACGAAAGACAGTCGGGCAATACTGCCGGGGAAAGTCGAGTCCACCAAAGAGGCAGAATGGCGGGGCGAGCGGATCAGATTGGAGTTATCGTCGGCAATCAGATGCCGAACGGGAGGCTTACGAGAGACCGATCTGATGCTGGCAAATACCGAAATACACACGGTCAGCAGAGAGATCAGTAGCGTCAGGAGACATCCCCCGATGCTGATCGCAAACCCAAGCCCCGAGTTTCGGAACAGCAGCCAGCAGATCAGATTGGCAACGCCTACGGCAGGCAACCAGGTGAACAGCGCCGCCCAGATCATCTCCCAGACAGACGTGCGGAAGAGCCGCAGGAAATTAGCACCAAAGGACATATACACGCCGTAGGTGAATTTATAATGGTTGGTCATAATGCTGTGCAGCATCCAGACTGCCAACGCTCCCAACACCACCACCAGCGTCAGCTGCAGGATCAGAACCGCGCGATTTGCCGCCTGCTCCAGCTCGTAAGAAAGAAGCAGCGTGGTTTCTTCAACATACTGCCCCTGCTCGGACAGAGCATAACTGTATCGGGCGCGGAAGGTCTGATACGATTCCTCCACGTCTCCTTCGAAGCGGACGTACAGATCAAACTGCCGATGCAAGCCGTCGGTCGTTTGCGTAATATCCGCTCCGAGGAGCGTGAATATTTCCTTCTCTTCTTCCTGATCCATGTCAAAATTGTGAAGAATGGCGCGCTGAGTTTCGTTACAACCCAGCAACTTCAGATGGTAGAGTTCCCCGTTGGGCGCACGGTATTCTGATTCCAAATAATCAAGCTGGGTGCGGTCGTTATTGGAATAGAGGGTAAGAATGCTGCAAAACAGTCCTTGAAGCAGGAATAAGACCACGAAAAAGCAGATAAATCTCGGGAATTCAAACCGAATAGTCTTCAGCGTCAGCTTTACGTCCCGTTTGACGGAGTCGAGTAGTTTCATTTCGTTCCTTTCAAGCAAAGATCGGAGTGGACATTTCCACTCCGATCCTTGCAGACCTCGCGGTCATGACTACGGTATTTATTCCACCTTAACGCTGTAGTTAGGTGCTTCTTTGGTGATATTGATGTCGTGAGGATGGGATTCGCGCAGACCGTTGCCGGTGATACGGATGAACTTGCCGTTTTCCTTCAACTCGGGAATCGTCTCGGTGCCACAGTAGCCCATGCCGGAACGCAGACCGCCCATCAGCTGATAGATGGTGTCGGACAGGGGTCCCTTGAAGGGAACGCGACCCTCTACGCCCTCGGGAACCAGCTTTTTGGAGCCGGTCTGGAAGTAACGATCCTTGCTACCCTTTTCCATTGCGGCGATGGAGCCCATGCCGCGATAAACCTTGAAGGAACGTCCCTGATAGATCTCGGTCTCTCCGGGAGACTCCTCACAGCCAGCAAACAGAGAGCCGATCATAATGACGTCTGCGCCTGCGGCAATTGCCTTGGGCAGGTCGCCGCTGTACTTGATACCGCCGTCGGCGATAACGGGAATGCAGTATTCCTTTGCAACCTCATACACGTCGTTGATCGCGGTGAGCTGGGGCACACCGATACCGGCTACCACGCGGGTGGTACAGATAGAGCCGGGGCCGATACCAACCTTTACGGCGTCAGCACCCGCTTCGATCAGATCGCGGGCAGCCTCAGCGGTTGCGATGTTACCTGCGATAACCTGACAGCCGGGATATGCGGTCTTTACCTTTTTCAGGCACTCAATGATATTCTTGGAATGACCGTGTGCACTGTCCAGTACCAGGAAGTCAGCGCCTACTGCCAGCAGTGCGCCGGCACGATCCAAAACGTCTGCGGTCACGCCGATTGCGGCGCCGCAAAGCAATCTGCCCTTCTCGTCCTTGGCGGAGTTGGGATACTTCTGCGCTTTTTCAATATCTTTGATGGTGATCAGACCTCTGAGAGTGAAGCTTTCGTCCACCAGAGGGAGCTTTTCGATCTTGTGTCTGGACAGGATGGCTTCCGCGTCGTCCAGCGTAGTGCCCACAGGAGCGGTCACCAGGTTCTCGCAGGTCATTACGTCGCGGATCTTCATGTTGAAGTCCTTGAGGAAGCGCATATCACGGTTAGTGATGATGCCCACCAGGTGCTTGTCTCCATCGCAGATCGGCACACCGGACACCTTGTATTTACCCATGAGCTCGTCTGCTTCGTATACGTAGTTATCGGGATGCAGGTAGAAGGGATTGGTGATGACACCGTTCTCAGAACGCTTGACGCGCTCCACCTGATCTGCCTGCTGTTCGATCGTCATGTTCTTGTGGATAACGCCCACGCCTCCCTCACGGGCGATGGCGATCGCCAGCTTGGACTCGGTAACGGTATCCATAGCGGCGCTCATCAGGGGGATGTTCAGCGTGATTTTCTTGGTCAGGTGCGTTTCCAGCTTTACGGTGTTGGGAAGCACTTCGCTCTTCTGCGGAACCAGAAGAACGTCGTCAAAAGTAATGCCTTCTCTTGCAAACTTGTCGCTCATATAAGCTCTCCTTGTCTTTCACAAATCTTCAACCGGCAATGCCGGATCGGAAAACAAATATATTTGTTCTATTATAAAATATTTCGCTATTTTTGTCAATAGAAAAATGAAAGTCTGTCGAAAAAAATCCATTTATTTTTGACGGCGTTTTACAGCAAAATGCCGAAACATTCCGCCAGCTCGGCAGTTGAGGAAACGATCCGGTCAGCACCGCACTCCCGCAGAAACGCGGCATCGCGGAAGCCCCATTCCACGCTGACGACCTCCATCCCTGCGTTGCGGGCGGTCTGCAGATCCACCTCAGAATCACCGACGTATACCGCTTCGGACACGGGCGTATTTAGCTGTCGGCAGACTTCAAATACGGAATCGGGGGCGGGCTTGCGCCGAAGTCCTTCCCTCTCGCCGACGGCGGCGTCGAACAAACCGTCGAACCAGATCTTACATAAATCCTGCACCGCAAAATCGGCTTTGTTGGAGACCACCGCCGTCAGATAGCCTGCCTTACGCAAGGCGGCGATCACCTCGGGGATGCCGTTATACGGACGGGTGTTGTCGTTACAATGAGCAGCGTAGTGGGGGAAGAAATCGGTTTGCACCTTGGCACGCAGTGCATCACTGCATCCTTCGGGAACGCCCCGCTCGATCAGCTTTCCGATGCCGTTGCCCACGAAGCGGCGTACTTCGTCCAGCGTGCGAGGTGGGAGACCGTTTTTCTCCAAAGCAAAGTTGAGACTGTTTTTCAGATCCTCCAGCGTGTCCAGGATCGTGCCATCCATATCGAATACGATCAATTTGATCATTTGAATTACCTCTTTTGTTTTGCGTTTCCTTAATTGTACAATGAAACGTCTTTTCTGTCAAGCACTATTTTCAAAAAGCCGAAAGCCCCAACGAATTTCGTTGGGGGTCGGTGTTCATCACGTTTTTTCGATAACCGTGATATTAGAGGGAGTGATGCCTGCCTGCTCCCAAACTATTTCCGTGATCTGAGATAGCTGTGAGGGGAGCAGACCGTCGCTTCGGACGATAACGGTTGCCGCGCTGTCGCTGATAACCGCAACGCATTCCTCAAACCCTTTTGCTTTCAGCAGGGTCTCGATGTTCGCCTCGTTCTCAATGTCCAGCGCCATCTGTTCGATAGCGGCGTATGCTTCTGCCTTGGCTTCCTCGGTAGCGTCGGTGCTGGCGGTGATTTGGTTCAGCACCTCCATCGCCTCGTCCCGTGCACGAGAACGGTCGATAGCCGCCATTGCAAAATAGGACTCCTCTTCCGAGACGTTGGTGCCGGCGTTTTCTTCCTGCTCATCTCCGGATGCCACGTCTCCCGAGGTGTAGTAGGATGGATCGTAATCCTCGCCGCTTGCCTCGGAAAAGAGTGCCCAGTTGAGCCAGACCGCTCCGCCGATCAGCAGTACCGATCCTACGACTACCAGATTGCGCTTGAGATTTTTCTTCAGCGCCGCGCCCAATTTTCCAAAGCCTTCCTTGACGGGAACCAATTTATTCTCGCTCTTTTCTGCTTTGATCAGTTTCATATTGATTTCCTCCCGATTGATCTTTGTACCGTATTATACGTCGGCATTTTGGAAAATATTACCCTTCGCTCACAAAAATTCGGTGAGTCGGCAGTTCCAAAAGTGCCGAAAGCAGGGAGATGATCTCCTGCTGATGCTTCGACGAGTTCCCCCCCTTACAGATCACCGCGACGCCCTTGACTTTCGGAGCGGTTCGGGATAGCGTCACCGTTTCCTGCCCGCCGTCTGACTCTCGGACGGTGAGATATTCGCCGCCCTCTCCCGCCAGCTCCTCGGCATAGCTTTGTTCCAGCGTCAGCATCACGTGAACGTCCGAAACGCCGTCCAAGCGGGCGATCATCTCCTCCAGTCGGGATGCCAGCTCCTTTTCGTAGGCTTCAAAGGAAAAGGTATCTTCGGCAACCGTTATCGGCGCCTCCTCCTCACTTTTTCCTCCCAGAAAAAGGAGCATCACTCCCACCGCTAGCCCGACCAGCAGGATCCCCAACCCTTTTACCGCCCGCAGACGGGTCAGTATCTCTCTCATTGCGTATCTCCTTCCGAAACGGTCACCGGGCAGTCCAGCGACTCCGACAGATAGCTCTCGATCTCCCGTGCATCACAAGCCATGCGGATCGTCAGATCCACCCGATAGATCGAGATGGCGGACAGATCGGTCAGATCCAGCGTCAGCTTCACCGAGATCGACTCGCGAGGTAGCGCAAAGCGCTGTGCTATCATATCTCCGATCTGCCTGCTCATCGTCCGCCCGATCTCCCCAACCGCCTCCTCCCGCGTCGATTGCTCCTGCTCCTCTTCGATCACATCCGTTTCCGAAAGCTCTTCTGCCAGATCTGCCGCAAGAGAGGTCAGCGGCACCGTCAGGAGCAGGAGAAGCGCAAGTCCCGCCACATATCGAATATAAGCGCGGTATCGGTGATCGGAAAGCCGCAACAGCAGGGACGCCGCCAACGACGCCAGCATTGCAGTCAGCAGATAACTTTTCAAAGCTTCCATTGCATCCTCCTATCCCAAAGCAGAGGAGGTCTGCATCAACACACCCAGCAGGATCAGATAAAACACGCCGAACATTAACAGGACGGCGATCAGAAATCCGATCAGCTTATCGGCTTCCTCAAACAGCGGCTTCAGCTTGCCCGCGTCCAGCATCTCGGCGGCAGTTCCTGCAAGAGCGAAGCTGTATTTGGCGGCAAACAAAGTAGCCAGCGGGGTGAGCAGACTTGCCAGCAGACCGATCACGCCCACCAGTCCCGCCGTGCTCCTGACCAGCGACAGCGAGGTCGCCACCGTACGGAGGGTGTCGTTGAACAGACCGCCGATCAACGGCACCATATTGGAGGCGGCAAACTTGATCCCTCGCATGGATAGGCTGTCTGCCGCCGCCGACAGGCTCGTTTGAAAGGACAGGATCAACGTGACTACCGTCATGAACAGCACCAGCAAGGTGGTGACGATCCGACGCAGAAAAGCAAGGATGGGTCGCAGATTCAGCTCGGGCGATGCCGAGGTCACCAGCGTCCCGCCGAAGGAGATCTGCATCAGCGGAAAAAAGAGCGTATAGCACAGTTTTTCGGTAACGGTCAGCAGAAGTCCCATCCAGGTAGAGCCGACCAAAGCGACGCCGCTGTTGCCCGACAGCAGAAAGATCCCGCAAAGCGCCGCCACCAGCGCGTTCATGTAACCGTTGATCTGCTCCACCACCTGACGGGTCAAATCAAACAGCGTGTAAACAGATGTGTAGATCTGCAGTGCGGCGATCAGAAGCAACGCGTACTCAAACACCGCCGACTTGTCCGCGAAAAACAGATCGCTCAGACGATTCAGCACGCCCGCCACCAAGATCAGCCCCAACATGGAGGCAAACAGCTTCATCCCCCCCGTAAGACCGTCCTTTGCCACCGAAACGCAGAGCGACCAGAGATAATTGCCGTCGATCCCCCGCAGTACATCCCCCGAGCTTTCACTCTCGGATATTCCGTCAGGAAGGAGTGCCTTCGCGTCCTCGGACAGACCTGACAGAAGCTCACCGTAATCATAGGCAGGCTCGTCTGCCGCATCGTCGTACACCGTTTCGGCGAAAATCGGATCAGAGAATGCCGCACATAGCAGACAGATCAGCAGGAACAGTCCCGCAAGCCGTTGGAGTGTGCGTCTCATGACAACCTCATCAACTCTTCGGCAAGAGTCAACAGCTCCCGCAGAAGCGGCAGCGACAGCACCACGATCTCGCATTTGCCCAGCATCTCCAGCTTGGCGGCAACCGAGCTCTCCCCGCAATCGCGGCAAAGATCGGATGCCGTTGAGGAGATCAGCGAGATCCCCACGGATTTCATCAGATAGGGGAGATATGTATCAAATTTTCCCAACTCCAGCTCCTGCAGATAGGATAAAAGCGGCACTGCGGCGGCAAGGGCGGCAAGGGTCAGCAGGACGGTCAGACACAGGCTCAGTGGCGGCGCCAGCTCGGGACTGAACCGTCGGATCAGTAACAGAAAGAGCAGTACCGCCAGCACCAGACCGCAGATCGACAGAAAGCTCATAAGCCAAACAGCGATCGGATGGTCTGAAGCAGATCCGAGATCTCGCTGACCAGCATCAGCATGATCAGCACCACCCCCGCTACGCTGACCAGCATCGATTGCTCATCCCGTCCCGTCTTGGAGAGGATCTGACAAGCCACGCTGACCAGCAGTCCCACCCCCACTATTCTGAAGATCAATCCCGTATCCATGTACGCCCTGCCCTTTCATTCCACTTCGGTCAGATCAAAATCAGTACCGCCATCGCGCCGCCCAAAATCCCCATGGAGGAGTAGATCTGCCGCTTGGCGGGAATGCTCTCCCGCTTTTGCTCAATAGCCGTCTCCAATACCTCTCCGATATAATCACAGTCCGCGATCTGCTCGTCGTAGGAGAGCGATCCCAGACGCTTTGCAAAGGACAGAAGTGCTTGATAGGCATCCTCCTCCAGCAACAGCGCCCCCCGTTCCATTTCCAGCGCTTGGGCAAATCCCCGCTCGGCAATGAGACCGTCCAGCCCCACCCGATGGAAGGCTTCGTTCTGAAAAGACGTGCAGATCTCGCCTACGGGTGCCTTATAGTAGCCGACTTTGCTTCGGATGTGGCGCACGAACGCCAGCATCCCCTCGCACAGCGACAGTGAACGGGACACGCCGCCCGCCAGCGCCATCCCGCCTGCCGTACAGCAGACGAAGATCAGAAACAGACCGATTAGTTTCATAAAAACCTCCCGAAACATCACGGGGGCAGGATTTCCCTGTCGTGATAGCGAAAGCGCAACCGATCCGCGACTCTGGAAAGCCCAACGTAGCGGTCAAACACGCGCGCCCGATGGAGCAGGCGGATGTTCTGCCGCCGCAAAAGCTGATCGATATCCCCCGCGTGTGCCGAGGCAAGGAGCGGAACTCCTGCGTTCTCGACCGCCAGCAGAGCCAGCGCCTCGTCCAGCGTACCGATCTCGTCGCAAACGATATACTGCGGATTCATCGTTCTGGTAGCCAGCTCGATCGCCTTTCCCTTGGGATAGCCGCTGTATAAATCAATATGATCGGCGCGCTCCAGCTCCTCACAGGCAAGCTCCGAGCGGCTGTCGATCACCGCCACCCGAAGTCCCGCCGTCTCGGAAAGAGAGCGGGCGAGGTCGCGAAGCAACGTGGTCTTTCCCACGCCCGGCGGAGAATAAAAGAGAAAGCTCTCCCGAAATCCCCGACGGCGCAGTTCTCGGAACACCTCATCTCCGACGCCCCACACGGCGGCAGGGATTCGGATGCAGAGCGACGTGATCTGACTGACGTTACAAATACTTCCATCCTCACAAACGGCTTTGCCTGCCACTCCCACCCGCACACCGCCGGGCAGTGCAATATAGCCTTCTCGGATGGTATCCATGTGAGAATGAAGCGAACGGTCACAAAGAGACGCAACCGCCTCCGCGACCATCGCAGCATCGGTGCAAAGAGAGGTGATCCGATTGAAGCCACCCTCCACGGTGGTCAGCGAAAGCCGCCGACCGGCGCGAATACGCACCTCGCAGATCGCACCAAAGGTCTGTTCTCCCCGCACTACCGCCTGCAGGATAGGCGGCGGCAGGCGTTTGAGTACGCTCAGTAGCTCGTCGGTCATTCTGTTCCCTCTTTTCTATGGCATTATATGAGGGGGAGAATGGGGATAGAACGCACTTTGCCAAACATCCGGAGTACATAGAGCTTTTCAATTGCGGAAACCGCGAAAAATGTAAAAAATTGTATTATATTTAATGAAGAAATTTCAGAAAGGGGCTTGCTTTTTTGCAATAGCAGTGTTATAATTATTATGTATCGGTATGCACGATCATACATAGAAAAAGCATACTGTTCGTTTCCCCGTAATCGCAGCGGTGCGATTACAAATTCGTCACTAAAATCTATATTAAGGAGGAAAAACAAAATGACGAATCCGAAAACTGCCAAAAAAGCGGTGATCTTCAGTGCCATTGCTTTGGTGCTGAGTGCAGCAATGCTTATTGGCGCAACTTTTGCGTGGTTTACCGATAGCGTGACCACTCCGAGAAACCGGATCGAAGCAGGCAACCTGGACGTTGAGCTGTATCACAGCAGTGCGGCTACCAAGAACGAATTTAAGCCTGTTGAATCCAACACCGCGCTGTTCCTGAATGTGAACGGCGATCCTATCCTGTGGGAGCCCGGCGCTGAAAGCGTTGAGACTTTCAAGATCGTAAATGAAGGTACTGTGGCTCTGAAATATCAGTTCACCATTACCGGTTACGATTACAACACCTTCGGCGAGCTTTCTTTGGCTGACGCTTTGACTGTATCAATCGGCAGCACTTCCGGTTCTCTGAAGACCTACGTCTATACTGGTTGGCTGAAGGCCGGCGAGTCGATTGCGTATACTGCCAACGTATCCTGGATTCCCGGCGAGAATGATAACGCTTGGAACCTGAAGGATGAAGCCAATCTTGGCAACGGCAAGTACGCTACGTCCGACGGCGAGCCCCTGTGGATCGATCTGGGCATCAACCTGGTTGCTACTCAGCAGACCTACGAAGAGGACTACCAAGATAACCAATACGATGACGGTGCTTACTACGTAACCGAAGTCAGTAACGAGGACGAGCTGGTATTCGCACTGGCTCTCGGCGGCAACATCGAGCTGAGCAATAGCATTGAACTGAGCGAAACCGTTACCGTTCCTGCAGGCGTGACTGCTACTTTGAATCTGAACGGTAAGACTCTGACCGGTTCCATTTTGGCTCCCAACGCTGATCTGACTGTTGAAAACGGTACTATCGCAAACACCGAAGCTACCGTAAGCGCAATCGAGATCAACTCCGGCAAGCTGACTCTGAACAACGTGACCATCGAATCTGCACGTCATGCAGTTCGTGTAGACGGTGACGTTGAAGTGACCATCAACGGCGGTACTTACGCAGTGAATCCTACCACTGTTAAGACTCTGCACGCGCTGAACGTTTCCGGTAATGCTACCGTTAACGTATACGACGGCACCTTCGTAGGTCCTAAGGGCACTACTGCCGACAGTGGTTCTGCAGTCACTGCTCAGGCAGGCGCAACCGTTAACATCTACGGCGGCACCTTCTCCGGTGGCAAGAACAACACTCTGTCTGCAAAGGGCACTTTGAGCGTTTACGGCGGTACCTTCGATCAGGATCCCACCAGTTATGTTGCTAATGGTTACCGTGCTGTGAAGGCCGGCGATCTGTACTATGTGATTTCTGAAGATGCCAGCACTCCTGTTACCACCGCTGATGAACTGGTCGCTGCACTGGAAGCGGGCGAGGATGTTGTTCTGCTTAATAGCATTAAGATCGATCCCGCCAATATGAGCAACGCCTACGGCACCACTGGTATCAACGTGAAGAACGGCCAGACCATCGACGGCAACGGCTATACTCTGGATATTAAGGGCGCTGGCGGCACTTGGGACTCCGGCATCAACACCACCGGCGGTACCATCAAGAATCTGACTGTTACCGGTTCCTTCCGTGGTATCTTCATCAATCATAACAGCAACTACAGCGAGACTGTTGTTCTGGATAATGTGACGATTGATGGCACCACCTACACCATTAGCTGTGATCAGGGTATGAATCAGAACTTGATTGCTACCAACAGCACCTTCAAGGGCTGGACCAGTTATGCAGCAACTCTTGGCTCCGCTACCTTTAACGGCTGTACCTTCGGTGAGGGAAATGGCTACGCTTACTGCCGTCCCTATGCTCCCACCACTTTCGTCAAGTGCGTGTTTGAAGAAGGCTATGAGCTGGATGCTACACGAACAGATATCACTCTCGTCAACTGCTATGTTGGTGAGACGCTGATCACTGCTGAAAACGTTGCCGAACTGCTGGGCGAAGATGCTGCTAATGTCAAATTCCCCACAGAGGTCAATTCTGCTGAAGGGCTGACCGATGCTCTTACCAATGGCGGCCATGTTGTCTTGAATGGCACCATTGATATGGAAGGTGAGACCGTTGCAATTGCTGACGGCACCACCATTTATGACGGCACCATCGAGAACGCTACTCTGACTGTTGCTAATGATAACACCGCATCCTTCGTGGGTGTGGAATTCGGCGACACCACTGTAGTTAAGGCCCAGGGTGACGGCGAGCTGAACTTCACCAACTGCGAGTTTAATGTTACTCCTGATAAAAACGGCAATAGCCGTGCGAGTGCTATCATTGGTACTAACCAGTACTACACCATCGATCTGAAGCTGGACGGCTGCACCTTCACTTATCAGTATACTGAGGGCGATGCCGATAAGTACAATAATGCTATCTTCATGTGGAGCAATGTTGACTCCTGCGAGATCAAGAACTGCACCTTTAATGGCTATGGCTTCGTTGCTGTCAAGCTGATGAATGTTGCTGAGGGCGCTGAGATCGTCTTCGAGGGCAATACCTTCAACATGAGCAAGCAGGGGGATGCCAACTACTACTCTAACACTGCTGTGCAGATCGTGCCTCAGCATGACAATGCACTCACTGTTAAGTTCATCAACAACACCTTCACCGGCGATTATCAGGATGGTAAGACCGTTGCTGAGATCGAAGTCATGCATGGCGGCACGCTGACCGGCCTGACCTTCGAGCAGAGCGGCAACACCATCAACGGTGAAACTGTTACTGCGAATAACTTCGCAATTAAAGCCGAGTAACCAACTTTATGCAGCCACCCAACCCATCCGGGTTGGGTGGTTTTTGCGTAGACCAAAATCGCCCCCCGAAGGGGGGCTTCCGAGGATATCCGAATGCTTCCCTCCTCGGTCGTCCTTGAGTGGCGCAGACTTTATCGGAGATACTTCGACTCCGCAGCCATGCCGCAGGCGGAGCTCCTCCGCTCAGAATGACGCGCCGTCTTACGATAGTACAAAGAATCACCACCCTTGCAAGGGTGGTGATTCTCGTTTACGATTCTTTTCGTTTGATCCGTTTCAGAATCAGAAGCACGACAACTGCAACTGCAAGCGGTATGCAGATCAGCGCGATCCACAGAGCGGAGCCGCCGTCATCGTCGGCATCGCCGCTATCCGAACTCTCCGGCAGCTCAATCGAGGTAGTAGGCGTTGGAGTAAGCGTCGGCGCCGGCGTGGTCGCGGCGGGCGTGTCGTCGGGGGGCTTTGCGGTCGTGTCCGACTTGCCAGAGGTCGTCGGCGGATCGGTAACCGGAGAAGTCTCGGGGGTCGGTGGCTCGGTGGTCTGCTCCGGAGTGATCACGGGTGCGTCGGTGGTGGGAACGGTTGTAGTCGCGGGCTTAGTCGTGGTAGTGGGTTTCGTGGTAGTGGTCGGCGCCTTGGTAGTGGTGGTCGCCGGCGTAGTCACAACGGGGGTCGGCGGCGGATCTTCGTCCGTATCTGCCGCTCCTTCTTCCAAAATAAACTCGGTCAGCGTATCGGTTCGCTTCCAATCAATCCAGTAATAGCCCGATTCGGTGACGGTGACCGTCTCGCCCGACTTGTACAGCGTGGAGCCGCCGTCTGTCCAGCCCAGCGCTTCAAAGCCGTCGGCGTGGACGTCGATCTTGGGAAGCGTCACCTGCTCGCCCTGATCGGCAACGATATAGGTATCGCCTACCCGCAGAACGCATTGTCCCTCGGTGGGAATCTCCTCTGCCATCCGAACGGTCAGATAGCTGGCGCGATAGTAGTTGTTTTCGTGGTTGATACCCACCATATAGATGACGTTCACCGCGCCCGGTTCGGTATTCAGCATGGCGCGCGGGATCGTGACGGTGGCGGGAGTGTTCATATCCAGCACGTTCTTCACCACCAGCTGTCCGTTGACGTAGATCAGCATATAGCGGTGGGTAGTATGCAGGGTGCTGACCGTCAGCTTCAGGCTGTCCTTCTTGGACAGATCGTACAGCAGATCGGACGCCGCGCCCGAGACGGTCAGCGTATCGGGCGAGAGTGCCGTGCCGTCGGCGTAGGTCAGCGACAGGGTGACCTTTTCGCTGGACTGGAGTCCTCTGCCCTCGATGTTGGGATCGCGCATCGACCATTGGGTGTCCAACCACGCGATGCGTTTATTGAGCCAAGTAACAAGGGTGGAATATTCCGATGCAAAGCTCTTGCAGGAGCCGCCGATGTACCAGTTTTTCGGCGCGCCGAAATGATCGAAGTTGGCTTTGGCTTCGGTTGCGATGTAGTTGTTCCAAATGGGAAGCGACTCCATATAGACGTCCAGCAGAGGTCGGATCTCCTGCCAGCGCTCTTCTACCAGCGCGACGAAATAGGGATCGCCACACAGCTCCTTCCACCACTCGGCTCTGCCGTCCATATAGAACCAGCGCTCGGGATTCATCCAATCCTCGTAGAGCGTGACCTGATTGCCGGAGCTGCCGTCAAAGTCCCAGCAGGGACCGAAGTAGATGATGCCGTCCTCGATGTAGAGGAATATACTGAGCCATCCGAACTCGATATTTTTGAACAGGTGGAAGATCATGAAGTAGTCGATCAGCGATTGCATATCCACAAATTCGCTGTAATGCACGCCCTCGTTGGTGCAGAAGGTCTCGGAATAGAAGGCTTCCTCCATGTCGGCGATCAGATTTTGAACGTAGCTGAACATCTCGGGGTTGGTGTCCAACGCCGTGGGAGAGTCCATTTGGATCTTGACGCCCTTCCCCGTCGTGAACTTGGAGGTATCGCCGTCCTGCCGCATATCGTACTCCAGCAGATAGCCCGAGGTAATGTCCACGTCCGACAGATCAATATAGTCGGAGATCTTGTAATTTCGGAAGGTGCCGGAGGTGATCCACGAAAGATCGCTCTCCATAGCGTTCTTGAGCTCCTTCGTCTGATCTTTGGTGAGATTTTCGGAGAGCGCGATGGTCTCGGCTACCGTTTCGGCGCGATCCTCCCAATCGGTGATGTCCACACGATCGCCCTCGATGCGAATGCTCTCGCACAGGGTGTACAAGCCTTGATACTCGCCGTTCAGGTAGACCACTACCCAGCGGGATTGGGTATACGACAGTCCCATCGCGCCGGAAAGATCGTAGACCAGCTTATTGCGCATATTGGTGACGTCGTAATAATTGGCGATCAGCACCCAGTGCTTGCTCTTGCCTATGCCCAGCATATTGACCTTAGTGTCCAGCTTGATCTTGTAGGAGAATTTTCCCGAATCGCCGAGACGGTTGGAGGAGGTCTCGTAAGTGGAGTTGCCGCGGCAACGGATCTCGATATCGCCGCCCGACTCGGTAGTATAGAGATTGGTATAATCGGCGTAGCGGTCGGTCAGCTCGATGGACAGCGTTGCTCCTTCGTATTCTTTTTGGGTGACCGGTTGCTTACTGTCGGTGGTGATATTTACCCGAGGCAGTGCTTCCTTGCCGGAGGAAGTCTCTGATGCGGTGCTTGCGAACGATTCGAAAGCCGAGCCGAATCCGCTTCCCATGGGGATCAGGAACGCAAGCAAAACCGCAAGCGCAGTCAGCTTCGTCAGATAGCTTTTCATTCAATTCCTCCGAAGGTAGAAATTTCCAGTATCGCCAGATCCATGTTCCGCTTGCCCGCAATCGTAGACGACGCTACCGTGTTCACGAAAAATACCTTTCCCGTGAGCTCTGATACGAAGAAGCCGGGGCTGTAGGAATACCGTCCTTCCGTGTTGGTGCGGAAGGACAAGGGATTGTCAATAACGACCCAACTGTCACCGTAATCAAAGCTTGCCAGCAGGATCGCCGATTCCTCGTCGGTCTT
>JAFTOC010000034.1 GCA_017451585.1 Clostridia bacterium | reverse complement strand
TCGGTAATTTTTGCAGCAGCAGATAATTATTCTACTCCCAATGTTCGTATGCATTCCTTCTTTGAATTGTGGTCAAAAAACACCTTTTCGTTGCCGGAATTTGAGGACTTGTTTTATTCATATAGCAAAATAATAATGGAAGTCGAAGCGAAGTTGGGTATGAAGATAAGTGACCTTACCGCTGAAACTCACAATAAGAATGAAGCGAACAAAAAACTTCTTGCCGAATATAGTAACCAAGTTTTGAACACATATCGAGACAATAAACTCTTTGAGGCATTATTGAAAGATGATTTTACAGCTTATTTGGCTAAAAGCACGGTAAGTAATGCTAAAAACATATTTAAGCTTTCAAAGATTGAAGGAATTCTAACAGCTTATAAATTGTTCTACGTTGGCTGCTCAAGAGCTCGAAAGAACCTTGTTATTATCGTTGATAAAACCAAAATCAACAAATTTGAAAATGAATTCAAGGCGAAATTGATTTCCATAGGTTTCGAGATTCAAGGTTTTCCAATACAAGAACCCTCAACAACTTAAAACGGTTCCACGAACAGAAAAACGCCACCTTAGACTTTCATCTAAGATGGCGTTTTTCTGTTCGTATTAGAGCGAAACCTTGACGGCGAAGCCGCCGCTAAAGAAGTAGGTGTTCGTCCAATACACGTTTGGTGGATCCGAGGGGAATCGAACCCCTGTCCGAAAACCGATCCGTATAACCTTCTCCGGGTGCAGTCTGTTCTTTAGAATTCCCCCGCACTGCAGTCAACAGACAGACTGCAGTGAAGGGTAGCCACTTTGTGCGTGATCGGTACAGTGGCGGACTGCCGATGCACGTTCATCGCTGAGTGACGCCCAAGCCGAGGTCGCGATACTCCTCGGGAGGACGGGCGGCAATAAGGCCGCAGCACTGCCATCGAAAGCCCCTTGTAAAAGGGGCGTCGATTATGCAGCCAGAGCTACGTTATTATCGTTAGCGTTTAATTTTAAGTTAGGTGGTTTTAAGAGTCGCCCGGCTCTACCCGCTTATCATACTTCAGAGTCCCCGTCGAAACCTTTACGGACCCATATGGATTGTATCATATTATAACACACATTCAAATCAATTGCAAGGGGAATTTGGAAGAAAAATTAAATTCCCCCGCAATTGATGTGTCTATTCGTCGTAGCGACCTCTCGTCCGCTGAGCGCGGGCGATGTCTCGCTCCGCCTCTGTTTTGGCAGCGGAGTCTCGCTTGTCGTAGAGTTTCTTGCCTCGGCAAAGCCCCAGCTCCATTTTCACACGGCTTCCGGAGAAGTAGAGCGACAGGGGAACCAGCGTGTAGCTGTCCTTCGACACCGCCGCGAACAGCTTCAGGATTTCCCGCTTGTGCATCAGGAGCTTCCGCTCCCGAAGCGGATCGCGATTGAAAATGTTGCCCTTTTCGTAAGGAGAGATGTGCATCCCCTTGACGAACAGCTCGCCGTCCTCGATGTAGCAGTAGCTGTCCTTTAGATTCACCTGTCCCTGACGCAGAGACTTCACCTCAGTGCCGAAGAGGGCGATGCCCGCCTCGTACTTCTGATCCACGAAGTAATCGTGGTAAGCCTTGCGGTTGGCGGCGATCTGTTTGATTTTTTCGTTAGTTGCCATAGTAGCCTCGCATCGTAAATTTACTCCTGCCAGAAGCGGCGGAGATTGTCAAGTCCTATCTTGATGCCTTCAAGATTGTCTTCCATGCCTTCAAATTCAACGGTGACGAATCCGTCGTATCCGCTATCTCGGATCAGCCGCAGAGATTTTGCCGCGTCGGCACTGCCGTGACCGATGACCGTACCCCGCAGATAGGTGCCGCCACGGGACAAAAACCACCCTTTTCCGGGATTCGGCTCGCTTGCGGATTTAACGAAGAAATCCTTGGCGTGAACGTGAACGGCGTAGGGAAGCAGCGTGTTCACCGAATCCGGCGGATATTCGTCGGCGCAAAGGAAATTGCCGATATCGATGAGTGCGCCGAAATTCTCATGATCCACTGCCTCGATCAGCGCCTTTACCCGATGCGCATCTTGGGAGACGAAGCCGTGATTTTCGGTCATCGTGCGAATGCCCAACGACTCTGCGTATTGCGTTAATTCACGGATCTTAGGGGCGACCTTTTCGATGATCTGATCAAATTGGAGACCGCCGTCGGAGTAGACCACGTCGTGGCGGAGCATGGAAACGCCCATCTCCTTCGCATAGCGCACCAGTGCACGAACCCGTCCGATCTCGCCGCCCGTATTGAGAAAGTCGGCACCCACGCAGAGTGCTACCGGAGTGATCCCGACCTGCTCACAAGCGGTTTGAATGATCAACGGAGCGTTGGCAGTTCGCATCCAATCGCCGCTGACGAATTCAATTCCGTCAAATCCCATTGCGGCGGCTTTACGGATGGTACCGGACAGTCCCAACTCTTCAAAGTATCGCCCCAAACTGTAGGTACTGACGCAGGTTTTCATTCTTCCTCCTCCCGAATCTTCAGTTCGTCCATGGCGTTGTAGACCACGCTTTTGGCAAGTCCGCGATCCTTGGCGACCTGCTTGATGGCGTCCATGCGGGATCTGCCTTCGTTGATGTAATGCTCCACGTGCCCGGGAATGGTCAGATTATCCCAAAAGCTCTCGCTGACCACTTCGGATGCTCCTTCAATGACCAGCACGTACTCACCGCGGGGGGCGTTTTCCTTGTAGTGAGCGACCGCACCCGAGAGGGTCATCCGTTCCACCGTTTCGTTGAGCTTGGTCAGCTCGCGGCAGAGGGCGATCCGACGCTCTCCCAGAGCGGCGGACAGCTCCTCCAGCGTGTCACAAAGACGGTGGGGAGCCTCGTACAAGATAAAGGTTCGCCGCTCTTTTGCAAGCTCAGAGAGCTGATTGCGGCGGGCTTTTTTGTCGGCTTCCAAAAAGCCCTCAAAGACGAATCTGCGGGTGGGAAGCGCCGACAGAGTCAGCGCGGTGATCGCCGCACAGCATCCGGGGACGGAGACCACGGGAATCTGATAAGCGGCGCAGAGTGCCACCAGATCTTCACCGGGATCCGAGATGGCGGGCGTACCCGCGTCGGTGACCAGTGCACAGGACTCGCCCGATTTGAGCTTACGGGCGATCTGTTCGCCTGCAGACTGCTTGTTGTGCTCGTGATAGCTGACCAGATGTTTCTGAATCCCGAAGTGGGTCAGTAGCTTCAGCGTGTTACGGGTATCCTCGGCGGCGATGAAGTCCACTTCTCGCAGGATCTTCAGCCCGCGCTCGGACAGATCGGACAGATTGCCGATGGGGGTCGCCACCAAATAGAGGGTTCCGCCCTCCACGCGGTTTTTTTCTTTATTCTCAAGGACGGACGTATTCATCGGGAAATTCTCCGTTTTCATAGATAAATTTACAGTCGGGGGTATCCATCAGCGGGGATGTCTTTGCATTTTCATGAAGGAGCAGGGGGCGGGTCAGGAAAAATCCGTCGGGCGCACCGCCTTTGCGAGCCTCCACCAGCACCAGGCTGGGTGCGGTAACGGCGTCCGCGCAGACCGCGGTCATCCGCTTGGGTGCGAGATTTGCCTGTGCAAGCGCACCGAAGAGGGCGGGGAGACGGTCGGGACGCCAGACCGCGTAGAAGGAGCCGCCGAATTTCAGTACGCGGGCGGCGGAAAACGCGAAGTCCGCGATGGTTCCCAGTACCTCGTGACGGGCGATGTATTTGGCGTCGGAGACATTGGCTTTGCCGCTTCCTACGGTCATATAGGGGGGATTGGCAAACACGGCATCTACCTCACCGCCGATCAAGGCAGAGGTCAGATCTTTTACGTTGGCGCAAAGAGTCGTCACTTGATTGGAAAGACCGTTTGCGGCGGCGTTATCCGCGCAGAGCTTCGCCTGCTCGGGCTGTACTTCTACTGCGGTGATCTGCTCAAACTTGCCCGCTGACGCGGTCAGCAGGGAAATGACGCCTGATCCCGCGCCCAGTTCGACGGCTCTGCCTTTTGCCTTCTTTTTCAAATAGGCGTACAGCAGATAGGCGTCGGTGCCGAAGGTCAGCATCTCTTTATGCTGGATCAGGGTCAGCGATCGATTGATGGGGGTAGTAAACTGCTCCATAGCTCTCCTTAAAATCTATTACAAAGAAAGGCAGACAAAACTGTCTGCCCTCTTTTGTAAGTACCCGAAGGTCGTGACTTATTCCTCGACGGGAGCGCCAACAGGACATACGCCTGCACAAGCGCCGCAGCTCAGACATTCGTCAGCATTGATTACGTACTTGCCGTCCTTCTCAACGATGGCACCGACAGGGCAGGCATCGACGCAAGCGCCACAGCCCAAGCATTCATCTTCTTTGATCTTAAAAGCCATTTTGGTATACCTCCATAGGATTTATTTCGCATACCGCCGATGATGACACCGACGGTATTCAAAGCTTTCGTGACAGTTTTGCACTGCAAACATCATTATAGCACAAACCACCGAAAAAATCAATTGTTATTTTCTGTTTTTTGCGGTTTTTTCTCGGAATTTTTCTCGGGAGCATTCTTTTCGCCGCTTCTGCCGCCGCGCCGATGGTTCGGACGGTGTCTGCCGGAGGAGCGATTTTCGGACTTCCCGTCTTCGGCGCGACTCGCGTCTGCGCGGGGAGCGTCGGGCATCTGACCGCCCGCAAACTTCACGTCGAACTTGCTTTCAGACTTTTTCTCGGCAGGCTTTGGCTCGGGACGGTTCGGCTTTTGGGGAGTGCGGTCGCGTCTGTCGCTTCCGCTCTTCTTTTCGGGCTTCTGCTCGGGACGCTTTTCCTCTACGGGCTTGGTTTCGGGGCGGTTCTCCGGTCGCGCGTCGTGCGTTTCGCGGCTCTCGATCCTCTTCCGACGGTCTCCTCTGCCGTGACCGCCTCTGCCGCCGCGCCGTTCGCCCGATTGCGTGAACTGTTCGCTTGACTCAACTGCCGTAATCTGCTCGGTAACTGCCGTCTCGCGGCGTTCCGGTTGGGGGGGACGGGGAGCGTTGCGCGTCGAACGCGGTGCGGATACGGGTTCGGATTTGGAGCCACGCTCGGTATGCGAGGCACGAGTGCCCGAATCGGGGCGGGGGGAAGATGTCACGGGTGCTTTTTCGGGATTGCCGGGCTGATTCAGCAGATCGCGATGATAGCGAACCGTCTCCCCCTCGGCGGCGTTATCCAGCCGTACTACGCAGATCCCCTTCAACGCCTCGGTGGAAACCACCGTACCGGGACCGTCGGGAGTGGTAACGCGGCTGTCCGCCTTGGGCGTCAGCGCGATCTCCTGCTGATAGGACTCGTGTTCGTAGCGCAGACAGCACATCAGCTTACCGCAGGCGCCCGAGATCTTGGCGGCGTTCAGCGAGAGATTCTGCTCCTTTGCCATCTTGATAGTCACCTGCGCGAAGTCGCCCAGGAAGCTGTGACAGCAGAACTCTCTGCCGCAGATGCCCAGACCGCCCATCATCTTTGCCTCGTCACGGATACCGATCTGTCTCAGCTCGATGCGGGTGCGGAAAACGGATGCCAGATCCTTGACCAGATCACGGAAATCCACGCGGTCGTCGGCAGTGAAGTAGAAGAGCAGCTTGGAGTTGTCGAAGGTATACTCTACGTCCACCAGCTTCATTTCCAGCTCGTGTTCTGCGATCTTTTTGACGGCAATGGCATACGCCTCTTCCTCTCGCTTGGCATTCTGAATGAAACGTTCATCATCCTCGGGCGTTGCCACGCGGATGATGGAACGAAGGGGAAGCACCAGATCCTTCTTGGGGATCAGGTGGTTGGCAAGGGAGACGATACCGTATTCCGCGCCTCGGGCGGTCTCTACGATAGCGTGCTCGCCTTCGCGGCAGACGACACCACCCGAAGCGAAGTAATAGATCTTTCCGGCAGTGCGGAAGGAGATGCCTACGATATCCACTTCATCGGGCAGATCGTTGTAGGTAAGCTCTTTATATTCTTTCATGGTAATATCCTTTCGGGAAAATGTTAAGAGAGTGCCTTCCGACAGCCGTCGGCAAGAGCGATCTTCATATTGTTCAGATTGGCGCTGGCGGCAACGTCCCGTGCCAGCGAGGTCAACAGCCCGTCCAGCTGCAGAATGCGTTTAACGGGAAATTTTTTGGACAGCGCGGTGATCTCATCCGTGTAGCCGAACAGTGATTCGTAAGAGATCCCCTGACGGGCGGCGGCCATATCCCGCAGAGCGAGACGCGCTTCGGAGAGAAAGCGTCCCATCTTTTCACGGTCGGCGGGCAGAGAGGAGGTGAGCAGATAAAGCTCCTTCACCTGTCGGTCGGCAACCGTCATCCAAAACTGCAAAACCTGAGCGGACAGATCGTCCCCCTTCTCCTTGCCGTTTTTCTCTTCCAACAGCTTCAGCGCACCGCCAACGGTGCCGCCGGCAAGATGCAGGAGCGCGTCAAAGGCGGATGGGTCGCTTTGGGAAAGTCGGATCGCCTCGGGTGAATGCTCCAGCAGATATTCCCGCAGGGCATCGGGCGAAAAGGATTGCATTCGAAGGACGGGTGCGCGAGAACGGACGGTAGCCAAAAGGGACGAAGCGCTGTCGCAGAGCAGGAAGAAATAGGCGGGTGCCGGCGGCTCCTCCAGTAGTTTTAAGAGCGCGTTCTGCGCTTGCACGGTCAGATTATGGGCGTCACGGACGAGAAAGACGTGAAAATCCAAATCGTTGGGGCGGATCGGAGCGATCTGTCGCATGGCGCGGATCTTGTCGATGCCGATGAAGCGTTTTCCTTTGTCCGCTTCCACGATATGCAGATCGGGACAGTTGCCCTCAGCGAGCTTTTTGCGGTTCAGCGGATCTGCGATCAACCCGTTCAGTAGGGTACGGCAAAGCGTTACCCGTCCGCTGCCGGGTGCGCCCTCTACGAGATAGGCGTGGGAGAGTCTGTCGGCGGCAAGATCGGCGCAGAGGGTGGCAATGAGCTGCTCGTTGCCGTAAATTTCACGAAAAAGCGATGCAAATTCCACGATCTGTAACCTCCGACAAATATTGCTCGGAATGACGTGATCCGAACATTCAAATAATTATAGCAGAAAAAAGACCGTTTGTCAATCGTTTTTGCGGATGAGGAAGATTTTTTCGCATATCGTACGGCGGTCTGTGAGTTCGGGAGGAATCATGGAAACGAAACGATGGGGAATGCACGCCTTTTATCTGCTGGTGATTGTAACTTTGCTGATCGGGATAGGATGGCTGGGGCGCGGACGGATCCGTGCCGACGAAACGCAACGGCGGAAGGAAGAGGCACGGCAGGCGGATCTGCTTCTCGGACTCTCACGGTTGTGCGGGGAGCTGTCGGGAGATCTGTACAGTGCGGTGGAGGCCGATACTCAGCGGCTGTATCTGTCCAAATTGACCGAGATCCGAACGGCGGCGGGACAGGCGTTGGTATTGCTCTCGGCAAACGGACGGCAGACCCCGTGGATCTCCTTTTGGCAGTCGCTGGAGAGCTATTCGTCCGGGGAAGCGGACTCTGCACTGGAGCGCGGCGCGCCGCCCGAGGATCGGAGCAATCTGACGATGCTGGCAGAGGTAGCGCAGTGGTTGTCCGACCATCCCGAGACGATTCTGGATGAGACCACGGAGTCTCTGCCCGACGAGCTGAAGCTGCCGACTCTGCAAACTGCCTATGCGGTGGACGAGAAGCAGACGCTGTCGGTGGCGCGTCGTGCGCTGAATGTGCGGGGCGGTCTGACCGAGCTTTCCGGCGGACCTCCCGGGGTGCGCAGTTACGGATGCTCCAACGCGCGGGTGGATGTTTTACAAAGCGGCGAGCTGCTCTATCTTTCGCTGAATCTGCCCGTGGGGGAAGGTCAGATCGACCGAGACCGCGCGGCGGAGGTGTTTGCCGATTTTGCAGAGCAGGAAGGCTTCGGCAAGGTGCAGATCATCGATCTGTATGTGGAGGGGAACGAATACCGGGGAAAGCTGGCACCGCTGGTCAAAACTACGCAGCTGGGACGGATTCCCGATCTGGATCGAACGCTTGAAATTGCTTGCACCGCGTGGAGCGGTACCGTCTGCTATTTCTCGGCAGGACGGTATTTTTCGCCCTCGGAATACGCCGGTACGCAGGGGATGATCGACGACGGGAAGATCGAAGCCCTTGCGCTGGATATGGGTGCGCGGATCGGCGGAGCATTCCTCTACCGTGGGCGGATCTGCCGACCGCTGATCAGCGAACGGATCGGATTTGCGGGCAGGGCGGTGCTGTGCGTGGATGCGGTCACGGGAGTGGAGGTGGATCTCTTCTACGTCTCCCACGAGAGATACGGAGAAAAGGTGCTGTATTAGCCAAGCAGGAGTGCTTCCAACTCGCTTGCCGAATGGACGATGGCGGCGGCACCCGACTCCAACAGAACCGAGACGGGACGGTAGCCCCAGCTGACCCCGACAGGGGTCATTCCTGCGTTTTCAGCGGTGAGCATATCCAGCTCGGAATCACCGATGAAGGCGCACTCCGACGGATCGACGCCCAAGAAACGGGCGGTTTCCAGTGCGGTGGCGGGATCGGGCTTGGCGGGAAGATCGGACAGTCCGCGGATGCTGTCAAACAGCCCGTCGGGATACACGGTCTCCACCATCCGAACGGCATTGGGGTGAGCCTTGTTGGTGACTACCGCCACCTTCATTCCCGCACTCTTCAAGCGGGTGATCAGCTCGGGCATTCCCGGATATGGAGTGGTGGTATCCATAAAATGCTTCTGATAGATCTCGGTATAGCGGATCACGCCGCGATCCACCTCCGCAGGAGTAGCGCTCGCAGGCAGGGAGCGCCGGACGAACTCTCTCCGTCCAAAGCTGACGGCAGCAAGGATCTCTTCTTTGGTACGGAGAGGGTAGCCTTCCTCCGATAAAAAACGGTTGACCGAGGCAGCAATGTCGCCGAAGGTGTCGGCGAGGGTGCCGTCCAGATCGAACAGTGCGGCTTTATACATATATGGTAGACCTCCGATGAAGATGTTTTTTATAATTGTAGCACAAATTGCACTGCTTCGCAAGAGGGGAACGAATTTTTCCGAGAGTTGCAAAAATTCACAAGTTATTCTTGCATTATCTTTTTTAGTGTGGTATAATAAAACAAATATACATTATTGCGTCTTTATTCCCGAAATTTCGTGCGGTTGTTGCCGATTTCGGGATCGGTATTTGATGAAAGGGCATACCATGAACTATAAATTGATCGCCACGGGACTGCTCGTTTGCACGGTACTCAGCTCCTGTGCACCCGAGAAGGATCCTCCTGACACTCAGAGCGAAGACGGTACCACCGAGCTGACCACGCCGGATTCTACGGTAAACGTAACACCCTTGGATCCACCTGAATTTCCCACCGGAATACAAAGCGGGATCGGAGAGTATACCGAACAGTTCGGTTATACCGAAGGCGAGCAGGTGATCCTGAATGTTTCGCTTACCTTGCCCGTGGCCAACATGGAAGGGAACGACGCATTGCAAACGACCTTATCCCGGCGGCTGGACGCATTGCACGATGAACTGAGGCAAGAGATCGATCTGCTGTATCAGCAATATCTTTCCGATTACAAGGCGGGCAGGGTAGGATTGACTACTCCCTCGGTGCAGGTGCGGTTTAATCTGCATTATTTCACCTCCGAAGCGGCGTCGATGACCTATATCCTCACCGAGACCACCGGTGATGGCATCGTGTATACCCACTCGTATCATTCCAATTTGGATCTGCGGGTAGGATCGGAGATCCGTTTGACCGCATTGCTTGCCGACGGCAAGACCGATCGCCTGCTGGCGCTGTTGCAGGCGAAGCTGACCGAAGCTCCCCCCGAAGGTCTCTACGACGATGCTCTGCAAAATTTGGATACTCTGCTGGACAGCTCGTGGTTTATTGCGGACGGCAAGCTGTCTGTCCGATTGGAAGCGGGAACGATCGCGCCTCTCAGCAGTGGCGATATCCTGCTCACGTTTTTGGAAGCGGAGCTTTCCGAACTGTTGAGCGATTACGGCAAGGCATTACTGTGATTCAAGCAAGACGAGATTCGTCCGATATCTATTGTGAAAGGTTTCAATTATGAACGCGATTCAAAAGGCTAAACAAAAACTCGACGACAGCAAATTGCTCCTGCGCATCTCCTGTTGGATCACCAACCACAGCGTGATGATCTGCAGCTTTATGATTCCTCTGCTGATCTATTGGCTGATGTTCATCCTGCGGGGCGTCTATCCCTTCGGCAACGGTTCCGTGCTGGTACTGGATCTGAACGGTCAGTACGTTTACTTCTTTGAGGCTCTGCAGAAGGCTATGCACGGCGATGCAGATCTGCTCTATTCCTGGGCGCGGTCGCTGGGAGGCGAATTTACCGGCATCTACGCTTATTATTTGGCGAGCCCTCTGTCTTGGCTGGTGGGACTCTTCTCTGAAAGTCATATCACCGAAGCGCTTCTGCTGATCCATCTCTTGAAGTGCGGCATTGCAGGATGCACCATGTCCTTCTATCTGAAGAAAACGCAGTCCCATATCAAGGATATGTGGATCATCCTGTTCTCCACTCTTTACGCGCTTTCGGGCTACGTCATTGCATTCGGTCACAACACCATGTGGATGGATGCGCTGATGCTCCTGCCGCTGGTGATCTACGGCGTAGAGCAGATCATCAACAAGCAGAAGGCGTTGCTTTTCGTGGTTACCATGACCCTGACGCTGATCTCCACCTTCTACATTGGCTACATGGTCTGCCTGTTCGTACTGATCTACTTCTTCTATTACTACGCATCCCACAGCGGCAATTACCGCAACAACTACTACGGCGAGCGGTTTCACTTCATCAAATCGTTCGGACGAATGGGCTTGGCGGCGGTGCTGTCTATCGGTATGGCGATGGTTATCCTGCTGCCCACCTACTATTCGCTGACCTTTGGCAAGACGACCTTCTCCGGTGCCGATATCGATTACACCTCTCTGAGCAGTATCCTGGAGTATTTCAAGGATATGACGCTGACCACCCAATTCGATACCATCGATCTGATGGCGAAAATGCTGCCGGGCGGTTACGATACCGTCCGTCCCGAAGGAATGCCCTTCCTCTATTGCGGTCTGCTGACGCTTCTCACGCTTCCTTTGTTCTTCCTGTCGAAAACCGTGCGGATCCGGGAGAAGGTGGGCGCGGGACTGATCCTTTCGGTGATGTTCTTTACGATGCAGAACAATATCACCGACATCATTTGGCATTGCTTCCAACGCCCCAACTGGCTCAATTACCGATACAGCTTTATGATCATCTTCCTGCTGGTCATTTTCGCTTGTCGCGGTGCCGGGGAGATGGAAAAAGTCAAATCCGGGCATATTGCCGCCATCGGCGGCGGACTGCTGGGGCTGATCGTCCTCCTGCAAAGTCAGAATTTGGATATCAAAGTCGGCGAGACGGGCAAAGAGGTCAGCTACGATTACTACTGTCTGTGGTTGTCGATCATTCTGGTGATCGTCTATTTGGGCATTCTGGGTGCCTATCTGAAGCCTCGCATCCGTAAGACTGCATCGGTGATCCTTTGTGCCGTAGTCTGCGGAGAAGCGCTTTTGTCAGGTACGATCTATCTGATCAGTCTGGACTTTGACGTGGTTATTTCCACCCGAGAGAGCTACGTGACCTTTATGGATCGGGTAAAGCCCATCGTATACGACGTACAAGCATCGGATTCTTCCTTCTATCGGATGGAAAAGACGCTTTCCCGTAACGTCTGCGACAATATGGCGCTGAATATGCGCGGCGTCTCCAACTCTACGTCAACGCTCAACGCTACCACCATCAATTTCCTCAATCAAATGGGTTATTCCGCCGCTTCTCACTGGACCACCTACAAAGGCGGCAACCCGGTTGCAGATTCGCTGATGGGTATGAAATATATCATCTACGACGATCTGAACAAAGTGCCCGGTGCATACGAGCTCTATTTGGAGGATCAGCAAAACACGCTTTGGGCATACCAAAATCCCTATGCGCTTTCGCTGGCGTATGCTGCCAACAGCGCTATTTATGAGATCGATATGAACGACTACCTCACACCCTTTGAAGCGATGAACGCCATGATCACCGCAATGCTGGGTAGCGAGGAGGAGATTCAGGTGTTCAAGCCGATCACGCATAATCTGACGGTCAACACCAACACTACCGGCAAAACTACCTCCCGTCCTACCAATCAAAACTACGATCGCACTTACAAATACGACTTCTATGAGAATTTGGACAGCAGCAGCTCCTCCTCCAATCTCCGCTATGTGTTGGAGATTCCGGAAGATATGCCGCTGGGCGCCGACGTTTACTTCTTCTTTGAGTCGGACTATCCCCGCGTGATGGATTGGACCTTCCTTGCTCCCAAGGAAAACAGCGACGACGAGCATTTGTCGGGACAGTTTTTCGAAAACGAGAACGATTGCGTTCAGTATTTGGGATCGCTGGATACCTTTGATTATAACTATGCGCTGGAGGTCAGCATCGCCTCTGATACCGGTATGCTGTATCTGATCTCCGATCAGACGGTCTTCTGGTATTTGGATGAAGCGGCGCTTGCGGATGCGATGACCCGCCTTGCGGAAGGCAACTTCGTGATCGATGCCGATTACGACGAAAGCCATCTGACCGGTACTATCCATGTTCCCGCAGGATGCTCTACGATCTTTACTACCATCCCCTACGATGAGGGGTGGAACGTCTATGTGGACGGAAAACAGGTGGAGATCACTCAAACGCTGGATGCGTTGGTGGCATTCGATATCACCGAGGGCGAGCATACCATCGAACTGCGTTATTTCAGTAATTACCATAAATGGGGTATTATCATCTCATTGTGTACGCTTGCGCTGACCGTGGCAGTCTTCTTCCTTGACTTCAAATTCCTGCGTCCGAGACTGCCCGAAAAACGTCGGAAACTGGAGGAAAGGCTGGCGCTGGAAGCCCGCCGCGAGCAAGAACGACTTGCCATCGAGGCGGCGGCAGAGGCGGCAAAGATTGCAGATTCCACAGACGCGGGCGTGCAAGCCGCAGAGCAGGGAAGCGCAGAGCCTCCTGTGCCGGATAAGGATGAAGACGATCCCGTGTAGTTACTTGAGTGGCAGATTCTTATCCTTTTATAAAACTTTGCGGAATTTGCTTGACAAATTCCGCAAAGTCAGTTATAATGAAGCCATAGTGTTTACTTCCGTTCCATGATGAAAGGATTTGGTGAAATGAAAAGAATTTCCCTGTTGGTTGCAACGCTTGCGTTGTTTGCCGCAATGATCCCCGCACTTTCTTCCTGCACGAAGCAGGAAAAGGTCGCTGCTGAGGAGCCGCTGTACGTCTCCGTCCCCTTTGAGGATAAAGGTTTTTCTGCTGTTCAGCTTGAAACTGCGGAGGCTGAGAGCTTGGATTCCAAGTTTTTGGATTTTCCCGCCGCCGATCAGAAGGTTCTGCCCAAGTCCGGTTTTTCGGCAAAAGGCTTGATCAATAACTTCAATACCGTTTATCCTACGCTCGCAGAGATGTGGAATCACGGTAAGATCAACGACGTGGTCTACACGGTGAACACCGTGGACGACGGCGCGGCCGATACACGGGGAACCGGTGTGGCAAACAAGCTGTTGATCACTATGTATTATAAGTTTCTGAAGAGCTCCGGCACGGGCGGTCTGGATTGTATTACGCACGAGCTGACCCACGTTACGCAGGAGAATTATAATACCGGCTACGGCGGGGAAGACACCGACGATAATGGTAGCTGGATCGTGGAAGGCATGACCGACTACAGCCGCTACGTATTCGGTCAGTATCCCGGCGATTTCGCGCTTCCTGCGTACAGCAAATCTCAGTCGTATACCGATTCCTATCGCGTTACAGCCCGTTTCTTCGTATGGATCGAAGAGAATATCTGCCCTACCTTTGCGGAGCAGATGAACGAGGCGCTCCGTACCGAACGCTATACCAGTCAGTTCTTCAATCAGATCACCGGCTACGGTCTGAAGGAGCTTTGGGCAATGTACGATGCCGACGACGGTAAGATCACCGACTATAAAACCGGTCAGAAGACATCGGCTTCGATCGTCCGCTCGGCTGAATATAAGTTCAATATCGAGCTGCCCGAGTAATCGCAGCAAATCTACTTACAGAAAGGTTTATATCCATGTCACTTGCAGAAAAATACCTGCTGGGCTTTGAGAATAAGGAGCTTCTCGATCCCGGCCTCGTTGAATTGATCCTTGACGCGTTCAAAAAGAACTACAAGGAGATCTCTGAATTTTTTAACTACGGCGAGATCCGCCCCGTCACCTATGTGGTCGATCCCGAATACGACGGTGTTGCCGCTACTTATACCCACATTCCGAAGGTTGTGATGAATCCGCGTTATTACGAAAAGCACGTTTTCGACGCAGACAGTATGACGCATGAACTGGTTCATGTGGCACAGAACTATTGGGTCAAACATGACGATGAAAAGCCCCCCAAAAAATGGTCGGAAATGACCGAGGAAGAGCAGGCGGAGGCACACCGTATCCACGAAGAGCGGATGCCGGGCTGGTTGACCGAAGGTCTTGCGGACTACGGCAGAGCCCGTTTCGGTGTTCATAATGATAAGGACGGCTGGAAGTTGCCTGCTTACAATCCGAAACAGAATTATACCGATGCATACCGTGTGACTGCGGCTTTCCTGATTTGGGCGGAAGAGAATGTGACCCCCGATCTGGCGTATAAGCTGAACGATATGCTGAAACAGCATACCTACCGAACCTCCGAAAGCTGGAAGGCTTTGACCGGATATACGGTCGAGGAATTGTGGCAGAAATATGCCGAGGCTTCATCCAACGTTGATTGAAGCTGGCAATAGACAGTTTACTTGAATCTAATCCCCCAATCATTTCGACTGGGGGATTCCGAATGTAGACTATAATGGAGTTATTCATGAAAGTAACAACAAAATTCAAGACTGTGTGCAGTACCGTATCGGGAAAGTGCAAATATTTTGCAGGACGTGTCAAATCATTTTTGACCAGACGGGACGATGTCGGAAACTATGTGATATTTGATTCGATAGGTGCATTGGTCTGTTGGTCAATGCTCTTGGAATTGATCATAGAGTCGCTGTCGCGTCATTCGCTTTGGGAAGCATTGCTGTTTTTGATTCAAGCGCCCTATGCGTTCGCATTTTGCTCGTTGATTATATTTTTTACTCTATCATTGACTCTGATCACTCCCGTAAAGGTGTTTTTGCAGGCGCTGATCACAGTTTTGTGGCTGGCAATGGGTGTAGCCAATTGCGTTCTGCTGTTGAATCGAGTCACCCCCTTTACTCCTGTTGACCTGACCTTGGTTTCCAGCGTATTTCGGATCTTTACGGTGTACCTGAGTGTGATCGAGATCGTGCTGATCATCCTGCTGATCCTGGCAGCGTTGACGGGGCTGATCTTTCTTGCGATCAAGGCGCCGCGCAGCAAAATCAAGTGGAAAAGCGGCGTCATTGCAATTCTGGTATCGGGCGTGCTTCTTCCGGGCGGCTATCGACTTGGACTGTATACCGACGTGCTGTCCGACCGTTTCCCCAATATCGCGGAAGCATATACGGATTACGGTCTTCCGTATTGCTTTATGATGGGAATATTCGACCAAGGAATCGATGAACCCGAAAACTATTCCGAGAACGAAATGGACAGCATTATTTCCGTGCTGTCGAAGCTGAACGTCGAGCAGGAAGAGGTATCGGATAACAGTCCGAATGTAATCTATCTTCAGTTGGAATCATTCTTCGACGTCAATTATCTGACGAACGTGAAGTTTTCCGAAAATCCCGTTCCGTTTTTTACTCAACTAAAATCTGAATACACCAGCGGATTTTTGTCGGTTCCTTCGGTAGGTGCGGGAACGGTCAATACCGAATTTGAGATCCTCACCGGTATGTGTCTTGACTTCTTCGGTCCGGGCGAATATCCCTATAAGACAGTGCTGATGGAACATACCTGTGAGACAGCGGCATATAATTTGAAGGAACTTGGATACGCTACTCACGCTATCCACAACTATGAGGGCTCCTTCTACGACCGTAATCTGGTCTATCGAAATCTCGGCTTTGATACCTTCACCTCTATGGAATATATGCAGGATGTGGAGTACAACGTTAGCGGCTCCTGGCCCAAAGACGAGATTTTGGTGGGGGAGATCATCGATACGCTTTCCATCACCGAGGAACGCGACTTTATTATGACCGTCTCGGTGCAAGGTCACGGAAAATATCCTCCCGCGTCTTTGCCGGAGGGATACGAATATCCCATTGAAGCTACCTTTATTGACGGCAAGCTGGAAGGCGGACTCTCCGACATTTCCGCGCTGTCGTATTACGTCAGCCAGATCAAGGAAATGGATGAATTTCTCCGTCAGTTGGTGGAAGCCCTCAACGACTATCCCGAAGAGGTCATGCTTGTGCTTTACGGTGATCATCTTCCCAGCCTTTCCATATCCCCCACCGATCTGTCTAACGGAGATATTTTCCAAACCGAATATGTCATTTACACCAACTATGACGTTGAGACCGAATACGAAGAGCCCGGCAATTTGGAAGCGTTTCAGTTAGGCGCGGTAGCAATGGATATCGCCGGTCTGCATCGCGGCATCCTGACTCGCTATCATCAGTCGATGCGAGAGAACGAGGATTATATGGAAAAGCTGTGGGAGCTTTCCTACGATATGCTTGGCGACGGTAGTAATCGCTTCGTATATAACGGAAACATGGAACGCTATCCTGTCGTAGATATACAGATGGGCATCCATCCGATTGAGATCACAGAAGTAAATTATGACATCGAAACCGGACTTTTGACGGTAAACGGTACGAATTTCACAAAATGGAGCCAAATTGAACTGGATGGAGATCTCTATGCAGAGACTGTTTGGGTAAGTAGTAATCAACTGACATTGCAACTGGATGGTGAGTTGTTTGAAACCCTTCGAGTGGTTCAGTATTCACTAAACGGTGAGATCCTCAGTGCCGCCGAACCGTATGTGTACGCCGTTACCGCCAACTGAACTCTTGCGATTGCACAAATTATTCAATGTTTACCCCTTGCGAAATGTGCGCTGATATGATATAATGAAGACGGTCAAATATCCTCAAATAATTCAAGCGACTTTTGAATTGAACAACGAGTGGAGACAGAAAAATGAAAATATTGATCACAAGTGATTGTTATTTGCCTATGATAAACGGCGTTGTTACCTCGATTCAGCAGCTCACTGATAATCTGCGGGCGATGGGACATGAGGTAAAGATCCTTTCACTTTCCCAGAAAATGCGGAATTACGTGGAGGGGGACGTAACCTATTTGGCATCAATGAACATGGAAGTTATCTATCCGGACGCCCGTTTCCGTTTCCCTAAGTTCAACGACGAAGTAAAGGCGCTGATCGATTGGAAGCCCGATCTGATCCATTCCCAAAGTGAATTTGCCAGCTATCTCATCGCAAAGCGTTTGGCAAAACGGCTGGGAATTCCCGTAGTTCATACCTACCACACCGTTTACGAAGACTATACTCACTATTTTTCGCCCAGCAAGAAGCTTGGAAAGAAGATTGCCGCTACTGGCACTCGCTGGGTCTGTAAAAAGCCCAAGGCGGTCATTGCTCCCACCGAAAAGGTGCGAAAGATGCTGGAACGCTACGGAATCGGTCCGGATGGAAAGCAGGTGTTCGTAGTACCCACGGGCATTGATCCCGCGCCCTTTGCTGATCGCTCTCAGAGAGACGCACTTCGTGAAAAGTATGGCATTTCCCCCGACACCTGTCTGTTGGTAGCAGTAGGCAGACTCGGTAAAGAGAAGAACTACGAGGAAGTGCTTCGCTATCTGAAGCAGTTTGACGATCCGCGTGTGCGGCTATTGCTGGTAGGTGACGGACCCGACCGTCCGCGCCTGCAGAAAATTGCCGAGGAGCTGGAACTGGGTGACCGCATCGTTTTTGCGGGTATGATCCCGCACAGCGAAATCGGCCCCTATTATTCCGTGGCTGACCTGTTCGTCTGTGCGTCTTCCTCCGAGACCCAGGGGCTTACCTATCTGGAAGCCGAAGCGGCGGGGCTCCCCGTCCTCTGTCGTCGTGACGATTGCCTTTCCGGCGTCATCATCAACGGTGAAAACGGTTGGCAGTACGATACCTACGAAGAGTTTGCCGACTATTTGAAGCAGATGCTGGATCCCGACCTGAGGGAAAAGATGGGCGTTACCGCCAAGTCGCATATGGAAGCTCATTATTCCGCCGAAGCCTTTGCCAAAAAGGTGCTGGGAATCTATGAAAGCGTTCTTGCTAAACACGCCGCTAAGACCCAACAAAATGTTTGAATCAATAAAATCCTGTTGGAATTTCCAACAGGATTTTATTGATATGTTAGGACTTCTCGCAACGGAGATCGCCGCCGGCGTGGACGTCGCCCTCCACGTTGCCGCATTCCACGTCTCCTTCGGCAGTGACGTTGCCGTGTACGTCCCCGCACTCGACCGATTCGCCTGCGCGGATGCTTCCGCCTACGCTGCCGCATCGAACTCCGTCCCCTGCAGTAACGTCGCCGCCTACGTTGCCGCAGTTTACGCCGTCTCCCGCCTTTACGCTGCCGCCCACGTTGCCGCAATTTACGCTGTCTCCGGCGCTTGCGTTGCCGCCTACGTTATCACAATCCACTCCGTCTCCCGCGCTAACGCTTCCGTGTACCTCGTTGCAATCGACTCCGTCTCCTGCAGTTACGTTACCGCCCACATTGCCGCATTCCATACTGTCGCCGGCACTTGCGTTGCCACCTACGTCTTTGCAAGAGAGCGAGCCTGCGCAGATCACGTCCAGCGCGTCGCCCGCGTAGGTGAAAGACAGCTCCCGACAACCGCGATCGCCTTCCTGAACCAGTTTGTGACCGATGAATGCCACCAGACGCAGCTTGCCGTCGTCCTCCCAGGGCAGGGAAGGAACTGTTTTACCGACGAATTGGAAGTTCGGATCGCTTGATTTTTTCTCATCTGATCCGCCAAGATTGATGCGCACCGAGTTGATCACGTCCCGCGCCAAATCGATGGAGGTTCGCACTACGCCTCGTACGGAATCGCCGAGCGACTCGCCCACGTTCACGGTTTCCGTCTTTCCGTTGACCTCCACTGTGACCGTGCGTTGACGATGAGGCTCGTCACTTTTCTGATAGCGTCCCCGCTCCAACTGCGTGCGCTGCTTCTGCAGCTCCGCCTGCTTCTTTTCCAGTTCTTCCCGACGTGCCGTGAGTTCCTCCCGACGCGCTTCCAGTACGGCGCGCCGCTCGGCGGCGTCGGCTTGCACGTTTGACAAATGTGCCGTCAAGCCTTGGCGGCTTGCTTCCAGACCACGCAGGCTTTCCTGCAAGCTTTTGCGGTATTCCTCGAATCTGCGCATCTCTGCGACGTCGCCCCGTTGTCCGGCTCGTTCCATGTCGTCGGAAATGCGCTCGATTTCGTCACCGAGCTCATCGATCTTCTCTCCGATCTCATCGATCCGATCGCCGGCATCCTCTGCCTCATCATTCAGTTCCTCCAGCTCGTCGTCCAAATCGTCGATCTCACCGTCCAGATCGTCCATCTCGCCGTCGATCGCTTCGATTTGCTCGTCAATGGCGTCCAACTGTTCGTCCAACTCTTCCAACTCTTCCTCGCTGAGGGAGACCATCGTGGGGGCAGGCAGCTCGGCTTCCTCCCCCATGCGATAAACCTTGCCCACCTTGCAGTCTTCGGAAATATTGATCTCGCCATCGCAGTACAGCTTTTCCACCGTGCAACCGCACAACAGCGTCACGTTTTGCGCCCAGATCTCGTCAAAATCGCACCACGCGGCGGTCAGTTCGGTGCATTCAATGTGCTCCACCTTGGAGCGGGAACTGTTTTTGGAAAACCCGCGCGGCTGAATGGTCACCACGTCTCCGAACACTTCCTTTGCCGAAAGAATGCCGCTGATGTCGATGCGGTCTGCGCTGACCGATGCGTTAGCGGTAAGAATGCCCGAGCAGGAAAGGGAATCGCCCTCCAGCTTTTCCTCCGCGGTGAAATTACCGCCGATCTCCATTTCGCCGCCGCGAATGGGCGCGTGGGTGTTGATAATTCCCGATACGTGCAGAACCTCAGCGGTAAGCGGCGCGTGCACGTTACACATGCCGCCGATCTTCATTGACTTCGCGGTGATTTCTTCCGAAAAGGTAGCGATCCCCGAGACGGAGACCTCGTTGTAGCTACCGCCGGCGGCGTTGCCCATGCCGGTGAATTTAAAATTTTGTAACTGTTCCATGATAGAATCCTTTCTGATTAACTATTCGTTTCATTATTGTTCAGTTTTAATGAAATTGCCGTGGCAATCTCGGCAAGCGGCACCGACGCCACCTCTTCCAAACGAGGATCGGCGATCATGCCGCCTTCCGCAGAAAGAGTCAGCAGATAGCGAGGACGCTCGCTGCGCCAAAGGGTCAGTGACATCCCCGTCACCGACTCGGGAGCGAGTGCGTTTGCCATCGCCAGCGCCGAGGTAGTCAGCGCCCGCAGGTCGGGGAGGGGGAGAAGGAGCGCTTCGGTCAGGTGGGTCAGCGCGGCGGCGAGCAACGCCGCGGGATAGGGCGATCCGTCGGGATAGGTCTCCCGCAGGATCAGTTTCACGGTAGGAGAAAGAGGAAGCTCGGCATCACTTAAAGTTTGCGGCGCAGGCGGGGGATTGGTCTCCTCGTTAAACCGCTTCGCCAACTCCTCCAGCGAATACTGTTCCTTCAGCTCCAGAATCGCCCGGATGCGGGGAAGGATCTTGTCCCGATCGAAAAAGGTCTCCTGTCCCGTGAAAGCGGACTGCTTCATGAACCATTCCTCCGGGATCAGCCCCTCCCGTTTCCAACGGTAGAGCTGACCGTAGGAGATGCCGGTCATCTGTAATAGTTCGCGTTTTGAGATCTGCATTCATTCACCTCGTTTCTGAGTGGTTACGTCGTTCGTTCCAGCGGATCCATCTGTCATAAAACGGCGTAACAATGTTTTGTTACAATGTCAGTATAACATAGTGAATTGCGTTTGTCAATAGGGTAGCGCAAATTTTTTCAATAAAAATTCCGCCTCGCAATGAGGCGGAAGCAGAGTTTGCTTTTACATCAGCGTGCGGTAGAATCTTGCTTCCGGGAAATCGCTTTTTCGCCCATCCACAGACGATGCTTTACCCGAAATCCAACGCGCTCGTACCAATCGACCAGTGCCACGTAGCGCAGCTCAACGGTGTCACAGCCCTGCAATTTCAGCCACTCGATGCCGTGGGCGACCATCTGCCGTCCGATGCCCAGATTTCGGGCAGAGTGGATCACGCCCACGCATCCGACGTCACCCGTTTGCACTGCAGGATCACCGAACCTGCCGCCGTTGGGATTCAGGATTGCAAAGCCAACGATCCTGCCGTCCAGCGTAGCCAGCAGAATGGGATCGTTGCAGGTCTGGAAGATCCGCACCCAATCTGCGTGTGCATCCCCCACTGCCGTAAGCAGCGCAGGGCGGTCGTGGGCGTCTGCAAAACGAAAACCGAGTCTTGCAGGTGCGGACGGAAGGACGAGGGCGGAGCGATCCCATTCGTCGGTATATAGCTCCATATTGACGCTGACCCAATCGGCGGAGTATCCGCGATGTTCGAAGAAGCGCTGTGCCAAAGGCTCGTCGGCGGGCACGCCCTGGAGCAGATAGTGCTTGCCGCGCCCCAACAGAATCGTTTGTGCATCGGTTTGTCGGATCAGCTCTTCCGATGATTTCAGCAGGCGACTGCCGATCCCTCGGTTTCGGTAGTTGGGATCCATGCACAGCAGGGAAATAGAATTTCCGTGAATCAGCGAATAGCCCACCAGCCGATCTTTATCGTATTCAAAAATGATTCTTGCGCACTCGGGCTTCAGCTGCTCGTTAAACACATCTTCTGATGCTGGATATTTCGGAAAGCAAACCCGAAACAATCGATACAGTTCGTTCATCATTGTCACCATACAAGTCAGCCCCGCAAGGATTTGCGGGGCTTTTTTAGAAAGTTTTTGGAGATCCACATCAATTCGGCGTTGCCGAATTGATGTAGTACGCCCTTCAGGGCGTACTACATGGACGTCTTCTTTCAAGAAGGTTCCTGCCGGAGCTCGAGGCGGAGCCTCGAATGCATTAAAACTCGAATCCTGCGTACTTCAGTACCAGCTCGGAGAAGATGGAGTTTGCCCAGGCGAACCAAGTGCGGCTGAACTTCTCGGGCTCGTTGGCGTCGATGGACTCGTGCATAAAGAAGGTACCTGCGTGAGAGTTCACCAGCATATCCAGGATCTCCTCGATCTCTTTCTGGCTGTCGGTGGTAAGTCCCTGCAGGGAAAGTGCGATAGGCCATACATAGCCGGGATCTGTGTGAGGAGAGCCGATGCCGTGGAGCACCTTGCCCTCGTAGTAGTAGGGATTCTTCTTGGACAGGATGAACTTGCGGGTGTTCTGATAGATAGGATCGTCTGCGGAGCAGTAGCCCAGATAGGGAGCAGAGAGCAGAGAAGGCACGTTGGCGTCGTCCATCAGATTATAGTTACCCAGACCGTCAGTCTCGTAAGCGTAGATGGTGCCGAAGTCAGGATCTTCAACGGTGCCGTACTTCTTAATACCCTCGTCGATCTCTGCGCGAAGCTTCAGTGCGCGGGCAGCCAGCGCCTCGTCCTTGTAGATCTCGTTAGCGATCTCGGCGGCGTAGCCCAGGGTAACGACCGCGTACATCTCAGCGGGGATCAGATAGTTGTAGATGCAAGCGTCGTCGGAAGGACGGAAACCGGACCAGGTCATGCCGGTGTAGCCAACGGGTTCACCCTTACCGCCGCGGGTCATGGTGTCGGAGGGCTTCCAGGGATTGGGACGTTCGAAGGTGTAGGGGGATTTTTCAGCGTGATACTGCTCGGTCTCCCACAGATCGAGGATGATATTCATGGAATTTTTGAAAGCGTCGGTGAAGTGAGAGGTTCTGCCCACCTTCTTCCAGAACTTGTAGGCGATGAACAGCACGGAGCAGAGGGAGTCAACCTCATACTTGCGCTCCCACACCCAAGGGCTGCGGAAGGTGATGTCGTCGTGATGACCGCGCAGGGGATCGTCGCCGTTTTCGTTGAATGCGTTGGCGTAAGGATCCATAGGCAGGTAGAGGGAGTAGCGGTTGATCATCTTTTCGATGATGTCTGCCAGCTCCTCGTTCTCGCGGGCAACGGGCAGATAGTGGTGTACCTGCGCGGAGCTGTCGCGGAGCCACATGGCGTGGATGTCGCCGGTGATAACGAAGGCGGAGCCATCGTCCAAAATTTTGGTGGTGGTCTCCAGCGTGTTGGGGTAGCAGTTCTTGAACAGGGGAACCAGATCGTCGCGTCCCATCTCGTGAAGACGGGCGCAGACCTTCTCAATCTGATCCTTCAGAATGTGGTCGAAATTGCTCATAAATTTCTCCTATATGTAGAAAATATATTTTGATTTCGCATCTGCGAAAATCTTGACAAAAGAGTGCCTACGCGTTTTTGCGCAGGTTGGCGGCCAGGTGCAGAAGCACGCTGCCGAGTCCGTTGCCAACGGTGATCACGACGATTCGCAGCCAAGCAGCGGAAGTGAACCCGGCAAGAGCAAAGTAATAAAGATCGGCAATACAGTGCTCAAATCCGCAAAGGATAAAGACTGCCACGGGAAGCAGGATGATCGCAAGCTGTACGGCAGAGCCGGCGGGAACGCGCCGTGATCCCTCTACGGCGATATACATCATCATTCCGCAGAAGATGCCGAGAACGAAGAGACTTGCGAGACTGTCCTCCAGCTTTATGGCGGTAACGCTCTTGGCGGATGCAACCAGCGCGTCGCCGATGCGGGTCAGCTTCTGTAACCACGCGCCCAGGAAAACACCCAGAAAGTTGCCTATCCAGATCAGCAGAAGCTGAAGCAGGAAAACAGGGCGGTTGGCGGGGATATAGCCCACCTTACCGGTGAACAGGTTAAGCTTGAAGAAGATAATGGTGCAAAGTCCCAGACCAAAGAGAAAACTTCCCACGATCTTGTTGGGGCAGGAAAAATAAACGGCGCCGCCTACCGAGATGCAGATGCCCGCGAAAACCGCAAGCAACAGGTCGATAGTGCGTTCTTTGAGCCAAGACAACATAAAACGTTCCTTTCTATATTGAAAACGCAAATTACACGTTATTATAACACATTCTGTGAAATATTGCAAGTAGATTTCGAAAACTAATTGACAGTATGACAAAAAAGTGTTATAATCGGCTTACCGAACCAAGGAAACACAGTACGACTCCCATCGTTTGAAATAGGAAGCGGGTGTAAGTCCCGCACGAGTGCGTCGCCGTGATCGGCAAGAGCTCCCCAATAGGTCACTGAGAGCAATCTTGGGAAGGCGCGGGAGCTTGCCTGAGCCGTCAGTCGGAAGACTTGCTGTGTCATCCGTATCTATGCTGCGCATACCGGCAGAGGATGCAACAGACAAAATCTTTCTTTTATCATTGTCAATGGATGTCCCCGGTTCGGGAAAGAAAGGAAGGTAGAGTATGAAATTCTCCACCAAATTGTTGTCGGTGCTCTTTGCGCTGTTGCTTACGCTCAGTCTCTGCATCGGCATGACCGCCTGCGGCGAAGACGCTCCGGCGGAAACCACCACCGCAGATCCTGCGGCGACCACCACCTCCGCTCCAGACGACGGAACCGAAACGCCTGCAAAGGCGACCTTCACCTTCAAGGTCGTTCATGCGGACGGAACCGAAAAGTCCTTCGAGATCAAGACCAACGAGGAAACTGTCGGCGCCGCATTGCTGGCGGAAGGTCTTATCTCCGGCGAGAACGGGGACTACGGTCTGTACGTCAAGGTCGTTGACGGCGAGACCGCCGATTACGATGTGGATCAGAGCTATTGGTCATTCTACATCGGCGACGAATACGCGACCACCGGTGTTGATAAAACGCCCGTCACCGACGGCGCAATCTACTGGTTTAAGTACGCCAAATAAGCAAAGAGGCTTCGCTCCCAAAGGGCGAAGCCTCTTATTTGCAGAGAATACACGGTGATTTGAATGAGCGATCCTATTCTTTTTGCCAAAATCGTCGCGTAGGTCTTGACAATCGCGTGAATGTGTGCTATAATATGCACATGAAAATGAATTTGTGAAGGAGCGTACCTGATAATGAAATTATGGCTTGATAACGGGCTCATTCCCGGCACCGTACTGAAAAAAGAAGAAAAGGGGAATCTCACCGGCATGGCGTTTCTGGATAATATCTATTACGTTTCCAGCGGCGTGATGCTTACCCAGATTCGGGACATCTCGGGCATCGACGGTTCTACTCTTCAGAACTGGGTGAAGCGCGGATGGGTCAGCAATACTGTCAATAAGAAATACTCCAAGGATCAGCTTGCCCGCATTTTGATCATCAATATGCTTCGCAACTGCATGCTGCTGGAGCGTGTGGACCGTCTGCTCCACTATATCAACGGCGAGCTGGACGACGTTCGGGACGACATCATCCCCGAATCCCGCCTGTACGATTATATTTGCACCATCTACGACCGCTATATCGAGGAAGAATGCGAGTGCGAGGCACAGTTGGATGCGATTATCTGCGAGACCACCGCTGATTATACCGAACCTGTGACCGGTGCACGTCAGCGCTTGAACTCTGCGCTGAAGATCATCATTATTGCCTATCTTGCAACTATCGCAGGCAACAAGGCGAACGAGCTGTTTTTGGAACTGTAAGCGTCAATCATAAAGATCCCGCTGGAAAGGCGGGATCTCTTTTTGAAATTATCGATCGTCGTGGGATGGAGGCATGGGAGATTTTTCGCCGCGGGGCGGCATGGGAGGTCTTCGGTTTACGTCTGCGGTAGGACGTCTGTCGCCGTGCATCGGCGGAAGCGGTCTTTCGCCGTCGGGTATCGGGCGTCGATCTCCATTGAAACGGAATCTGTCCCGTTGATTGTCGAAATTTTCCTCGCGGATGGTTTCCTCCTCAGAGGAAATGTAGCGTTTGGCTTGGGTAGAGAAGAGCTCGTAATACTTGCCGTGAGCCGCCATCAGCGTTTTGTGGTCGCCCATCTCGATGATCTTGCCGTATTCCAGCACGATGATCTTGTTGGCGGCGGTGGCGCTGGACAGACGGTGGGAGACGAAGACGGTGGTCTTATCCTCGGAGAGCTTGTCGAACTGGTTGAAGATCTCCTGTTCCGCCATGGGATCGAGGGAGGCGGTGGGTTCGTCGAGGATCAGAATATCACTGTCGCTATAGAACGCACGGGCGATGGAGAGCTTCTGCCATTGACCGATGGACAGTTCGATGCCTTCTTTTTCGAAGTAACGCATCAGCGGCGTGTCGTACTGTTGCGGCAGCTTCTGAATGTACTCGTCAGCGGAGGAGTTGATGGCAGCCTCGCGGATCTCGCTCTCCACGATGGGCTTATCCACCTGACCGAAGGAGATATTTTCGGTGACCGAAACGGCGTATTTCCCAAAGTCCTGGAAGATGATGCCAAAGACCTTATACAGCTCCTTGGGCTCGTATTCCCGAATGTCTTTGCCGTCGAAGAGGATCACGCCCTCGGTGGGATCATAGAGACGGGTGAGCAGCTTGATCAGCGTGGTTTTACCCGCGCCGTTCAGACCCACCAGCACGGCGGTATCACCCGGATCCAGTCGCAGGTTGATGTCGTCCAGCACCTTACGGGTAGTGCCGGGGTAGACGAAGGAAACGTGTTGAAATTCAATGGTATGACCGCAGTGGCGCCGGACCGACGCGGCTTTTTCGGGTAGGAGTGCCTGAATATGCTTTTCTTCGTTCATAAAGAGGATCATGTTGTCGATGAACAGCGTTCCCTCGTAGATGGTAGCCACGGTGGAGATCAAGGTCGCAACGCCCGAAGCAATCGAGTTGAGTGCGCCGGTATAGAGCGAGTAGTTACCGATCTCGGTAATGCCGCCTAGTCGTACTTGATTTGCGATGAACAGAAAGAGCAGACAGTTGACGGTGGAGGTCACCAGCGAAAGACTGATGTTCCAGGCGCCCTCCTGCCAGATCAGCTTTTTGATACCGCCGAAATAGCGCTTGAAGACCTCGTTGTATCTGCCGATAAAGGTGTCGGAGAGCCCGAACAGACGCACTTCCTTTGCAAGATCCTTGTTTACCAAGAGATCGGAGTAATAGTTCATCTGACGGCGATCCTTGGAGCGGCGGCGCATATACTGGAAGTTTTTCTTTCGGAAGTAGAAGCTGATAATAGCAGAAGGCGCTGCCAGTACGATGACCACCAACGGTGCCCACCAAGCGATGGCACAGAGTACCACGATATAGCTGACGATGCTGATCATGTTACTGATAATGTTGAAGGTGGCGTTCAGCACGTTGACCGGACGCACGCCCGCCTCACGGTTAGCGTTTTCCAGTCGCTCGTAGAAGTCGGGCATATCGAAGGAAGCAAGATCGATCTCCCTTGCCTTCTTCATGATCTTCACCTTGATATGATTGGTGACCATTTCGCTGGAGAGACGGGTAACGATGTTGTTGATGTGATGGACGAAGCTGTTGAAGAAGAGATAGCCGAACTGCAGTACCAGCGGGAAGAGCACCTCCGAAAAGGCGACTGCCTCACCGGTCTGTGCAAACGCTACCAGCGCCAGCGAGAGCTTGGTCAGCAGATTGGCGGCAATCAGCGAGCCGACGACCGGCATAATGCCGTTGAACAGCGCCATAAACATCATGGAGAAAAGCAGGGAAGGACGCGCTTCCCATACCAGCCTTACGATGTAAAACAGGCGGGAGAAGAATCTCGAGATCAGCCGCACCAAATAACCGGGCACTTCGCCCAGCGATTGGGGCTTCGGCTCTTTCAGCTTTTCGTTCATTTCATGATTGGGGGGAGGACCGAATCCGGGACCCATAGGATCATCTCACTTTCAAAAAAAATTAGATTGCTAACTAATTAATAGTATACAGGATGTTTGTGAACATTTCGTGACGAAAAACAAATTAATGTAGGAATATTAATTATTCAAGGCGATACATTCGTATCGCCTTGAATAGGAAGCGTTATCGATTGTTCAGAATATTGTCGATTGCGGCAAGCTCGTCAGCGGTGAAGGATGCGTTTTCCAGTGCCTTCACATTCTCTCTGACCTGCTCGGCACGGCTTGCGCCGATGAGCGCGGAGGTGACGCCGTCAGAGCGGAGCGTCCACGCCAGTGCCATCTGTGCCAGCGTCTGACCGCGGCTCTGTGCGATCTCGTCGAGGGCGCGAACGGTCTTCAGCAGGTTCTCGTTAATGTCGGACGCGCGCATGAAACGGGGATCGTGGATTGCACGGGAATCTGCGGGAATGCCGTTCAAATAACGTCCTGTCAGCTTGCCGCCGGCAAGAGGACCGAAGGCGATACAGCCGACGCCGTTTTCTTTCAGCACGTCGGTGAGACCGTGCTCAATTGAGCGGTTAAACATGGAGTAGTTAGGCTGATGGATCAGCATATGGGTTCCCATCTTTTCCAGCGTCTTGATGGCAACCTCTGCCTGTTCGGGGCTGTAGTTGGAAATGCCCACGTAAAGTGCTTTACCGCTCTTCACGATGTCATGCAGTGCCTGCATGGTCTCCTCAATAGGGGTGTGAGGATCGGGACGGTGGTGATAGAATATGTCCACGTAGTCCACGTGCATCCGCTTGAGCGACTGATCCAGACTGGCGATCAGGTATTTACGGGAGCCGTCGTTACCGTAAGGTCCGGGCCACATATCGTAGCCGGCTTTCGTTGAAATCAGCAGTTCGTCACGATGTGTATGCCAGTCACGATCCATGTGGATACCGAAGTTACGCTCTGCTTCACCGTAGGGAGGGCCGTAGTTGTTGGCAAGGTCGAAATGGGTGATACCGTTATCAAAAGCGGCGCGCAGGATTTCCTTCTGTACGCCGAAGGGAGTAATGTCGCCGAAATTATGCCAAAGCCCCAACGAGATAGCGGGCAGCTTGATTCCGCTTCTGCCGCAACGACGGTAGGGAATCTTGTTATAACGGTCATTGGCGGGCTGATAGCTCATGATCATAATCTCCTTCACAAATAAAACTAAAATTATTGCTCGTCCACGGGCAGGGTCTCGGCTCGCTCGGAGATACTCTTCTTGAAGTTCACCACGTAGTGGGTGTATTCGGCGTTCATATATTCCGACGTAATGAGGAAGTCGGCAGTGGAGCGGTTGTTAGCGATCGGAATATCGTAGACCTGCGCGATTCTCAGTAGCGCCTTTACGTCGGGATCGTGGGGCTGTGCGGAGAGAGGGTCGGAGAAGAAGATCACCATATCAATGCGACCTTCCACGATGCGGGCGCCGATCTGCTGGTCACCGCCGAGAGGTCCCGAGTTAAAGCCGCGAACCGGCAGCCCGGTCTTTTCGGAAATGATGCGCGCGGTGGTACCGGTGCCCACCAGGAAGTGACGCTCCAAAATCGCTTTATTTTCGCGGCACCAATCCACCAGCTCGGCTTTTTTGAAGTCGTGGGCGATCAGCGCAATATTCTTCTGCTTCTCGATCACACGGGGGATGTAATTATCGTTAGTTTCGTACATTCTATCGTCCTCCAAACTATTGAATCTCTGAGACCGACGGGGATCGATCCGTTTCAAATTCGTCTATACGGTTATTATAACACATCTAACAGAAATTTGCAACGGGCAAGACGTAAAATTTGGAGGAATTTCTATTGACATTTTGCAAAAAAGTGCTATAATGATCCCATCAAGGGAGTAATCCCTTGCATATTCACAAACACTTGAAGAGTAAGGATTGTCTGCGTTAAGTGTCTGCCGGACGGGGAGTTGTCGGTGGAACGAAAAGCGGTATTTGTTAAACTACCGGCTTGCGGTGGCAGTCCTGCATCCCGCTTCATAGGATAACGGAAGAGGTCTCCCTTTTTCGTGCCCGTGGCGAGGACGATCCATGCCTGCGGGCATGAAAGGGAGGTTTTTTCATGAAACTAAACAAGCATCTGTCCACCCTGGTCTTCTGCGCGCTGCTTGCGGCAATGACCATGATCTTCAAACGGTTCGCCGTGGTGAACCTGGACTGGTTTCGACTGTCGTTGGAGAATACGCCGATTCTCCTGTCAGGGATCCTGTTCGGACCCGTAGCTGGCTTTGTGACCGGTGCAGTGGGCGACATTCTCGGCTGTTTTTACTGCGGCTTCGGGATCAATCCGGTCATCACGCTGGGCATGGCGCTGGTAGGAGGGCTGAGCGGACTGTTGTTCCGCTTTACTCCGAAGCTACCGTTGCTGCCGCGGCTGATCTGTGCGGTCTACGTCGGTCATATCGTCGGCAATATGATCGTCAAGACGATCGGTATCTACTGGTGGTACGGCACTCCGTTGCCTACGCTGGCGTTGCGTATTCCAACCTATCTCATCATCGGCGCAGCAGAGATCGCCATCTTCTGCGTACTGCTGAAAAGTCGAGCCTTCGTCCGACAGCTTCATAAAGTCGGCGCGAAAATCTGATCGGAGACGATCTTATGACCTACGAAGAAGCACTTTCCTATATCCATTCCATCAGCTGGAAGGGAAGCGTGCCGGGGCTTTCCCGCATCAGCGAGCTGATGCAAAAGCTCGGCAACGTGCAGAATAAGCTGAAGATCGTCCACGTAGCGGGCACCAACGGCAAAGGCTCCACCTGCGCCATGCTGGAGTCGATCCTCCGCACCGCCGGCTACCGCACGGGATTGTACATCTCCCCTTTTATCGAACGCTTCAACGAGCGGATGTGCGTGGGCGGAGAGCCGATCCCCGACGATACCCTTGCCGAGATCACCGATTACGTAAAAGGTTATGCCGACGAGATGGCGGACGCGCCTACCGAGTTTGAGCTGATCACCGCCATCGCCTTCGAGTATTTCTACCGTTCAAACTGCGATGTGGTGGTGCTGGAGACCGGTATGGGCGGCAGACTGGACTGCACCAATGTCATTGACACCGCCGAGGTCTCGGTGATCACCGGCATTGCGCTGGATCACGTTGCATTTTTGGGTAATACCTTCGAAAAAATCGCCGCTGAGAAGGCGGGGATCATCAAAACAGGTGTTCCCGTGATCTGGGGCGGCACTCACGCCGGCGCGGGCGCGGTCATCGCCGCAAAGGCGCGGGAGATGGACGCTCCGCTCCATACGCCCGATTACAGGCGACTTTCTACCGAATCCTGCTCGCTGGAAGAAGGGATCCGCTTCTCCTACAAGAATCGCGACGTGCTGACCGTTCAGCTCCGTGGATCCTATCAGCCTCATAACGCCGCCATCGTCCTCGAAACGGTGGATTGCCTGCGCTCCTGCGGCTGGTGCATTCCCGAGGAAGCGGTGCGTGTGGGGCTTGCCGGTACCCGCTGGAAGGCTCGTTTCGAACTGCTTTCGAAGGATCCTATCGCCGTTTACGACGGCGGTCACAATATGGAGGGTGTCACCGCGGCGGCGGAGAGTATCCGCCTCTATTTTCCGAGTCAAAAGGTTGTTCTCCTCACCGGCGTGATGGAGGACAAGGCGTACCGTGACATGGCGTCCACTCTTGCTCCCCTGACGGCGGCGGCGATCACGGTCACCCCCGACAATCCCCGATCGCTCCCCGCTCCCCGTTACGCTGAGGTATTTCGCGCCCTCGGCGTCTTTGCAGAGGCAGCAGACACCATTCCCGAAGGCGTTGCCAAAGCAGTCGCCCTCGCCAAAGAGCAGGGCAGACCGCTGATCATGCTGGGCTCACTCTATATGTACGGCGACGTTAAGGCGGCGTTGCTCCAAATCGTTTGATATGAACTGATAAGGTGCTGTAAAAAAAGGAATCGCCGCATAAGAGCAATAAGAAAAGAAAATAAAAGAAAAAGCCATTGCAAAAGTGAAATTTTCACTATAGCAATGGTTTTTTCGGTTATATCAAGGCTCCCTCCGAGAGGGAGCCTTTGAGGTGGCAAAAGACTTTTTTTACAGCCCCTTGTTTTTGAAAAATCTACTTGCACAAGTTGCGGATTTGTGCTATACTGATAACAGCCCCAATGGGGCAACTCGGAACGTATAAAGAACAGGAGAGACGTATGGAACTCGTATTATTAACTGCGCTGGGAGTAGGAGGCGCTACCGTCATCGGCTCTGTCATCGGCTTTCTTTTCAAAAAAATATCGCACAGATTCTCGGACATCATCCTTTCCTTTGCCGCAGGCGTTATGCTGGCGGCGGCGGTGTTGGGACTGATCCTTCCCTCGGTGGAATACGGTGGGAAGTGGGGAATCGTCATTGCCATCATTGGCATTTTCGTAGGTGCGCTTTGTCTGAATCTGGTGGATAAACTGGTTCCCCATCTGCACAAGCTGATGGGACCCGACCAAGAATCCCACGAACATAACGCGGATCTGAGCAAGGTACTGCTGTTCGTCACCGCCATTGCCATCCATAACCTTCCCGAGGGCATCGCCGCAGGCGTTGGCTTCGGCGCCGGCAACAACGCAGAGGCGCTGGTGATCGCAGGCGGTATCGCTCTGCAAAACATCCCCGAGGGTATGGTCATCATCGCCCCTATGCTGGCGGCCGGCGTTTCACCCAAGAAGACCTTCGTCTGTGCCGCTTTGACCGGCGTGATCGAGATACTGGGCACCCTCATCGGCTATTTTGCCGTGACGGTTGCCGGAGCGATCCTGCCTTTTGCGCTGGCGTTCGCGGGCGGCACCATGCTCTACGTCATCAGCGACGAGATGATCCCCGAGACCCACGCTCACGGCTCCGAACGCGGTGCGACTTGGGCGTTGCTGGCAGGCTTTTGCCTGATGCTGGCGACCGACGTACTGCTGGGGTAATCACAGAAATCCCGACCGTCGTCGGGATTTTCTTGTAATTTGCGAAAATCCCTTGCATTTCGGGGAAAACTGTGCTATACTATGCCCATCTAAGAATCACTCTACGGAGGTATTTCCATGTATCATTTCCCCATCGGAGCCATGCTGGACTCCTTCCTGCTCCCCGACGCAGAGGCGATCCGCCGTGCCGCGTCTATCGGCGCGAAGGGGGTACAGATGTACTCCACCACAGGCGCACACTCGCCCGAAAATATGACTCCCGCCAAGATTCGCGAGCTCCTATCCATGATGAACGACAGCGGGCTGGCTTTCTCCGCTCTCTGCGGCGACCTGGGACACGGCTTCGGCAATGCCGAGCTGAACCCCGGACTCATCGAAAAATCCAAGCGCATTCTGGAGCTTGCCAAGGAGCTGGGCACCGACGTGGTCACTACGCATATCGGCGTCGTTCCCACCGATCCCTCCCACGACCGCTACAAGATCATGCAGGAGGCGTGCCATACGCTGGCAGAGTACGCTGACTCGCTGAACGCCCATTTTGCCATCGAAACCGGCCCCGAGACCGCTATCGTGCTGAAGAACTTCCTGGATTCTCTCGGCTCCCGCGGCGTTGCGGTCAACCTTGACCCCGCCAACTTCGTGATGGTCACCGGTGACGACCCCGTGCAGGCAGTCTACACCCTGAAGGATTATATCGTCCACACCCACGCCAAGGACGGCGTCCGCCTCTACGAGAAGGACCCCGAGATGGTCTACGGCGTAAAGATGGACGCGCTGGCGCATCTGGGCGCAGCGTATCAGGAGCTCCCCCTCGGAAAGGGCGGCGTAGACTTCCCCAACTATCTCAAAGCGCTGGACGAGATCGGCTACCGCGGCTTCCTCACCATCGAGCGCGAGTGCGGAGCAGATCCCGCCGCAGATATCGCTATGGCGGCAGACTATCTGCGCTCCATCATTGCGGCAAACTAAAGGAGAATTACGAAAATGGCATACAAAATTGGTATTATCGGCGTAGGAAACATCTCGCTGGAGCACATTCAGGCATATCTGGCAAATCCGGAGACCGAACTCTACGCATTCTGCGACATTAACAAAGAGCGTCTGAACTATATGGGCAAGAAGTACGGTGTCACCCGCCTGTACACGAATCTGGACGAGATGCTCGCCCTTGACGAGTTGGACGCCGTCAGCGTCTGCACCTGGAACAACGGTCACGCTCCTGCGACCATCGCCGCCTTGAAGGCAGGCAAGCACGTCCTCTGCGAGAAGCCCATGGCGCTCAACGCCAAAGAAGCAGAGGAAATGAAAAAGACCGCCGAGGAATGCGGTAAACTCCTGATGATCGGCTTTGTCCGCCGCCACGGCAACGATTGCAAGCTGGTGAAGCAGTTCATCGATACCGATTATTTCGGCGAGCTGTATTACGCCAAAGCCACCTACCTGCGCCGCCATGGCAATCCCGGCGGCTGGTTTGCGGACGTCACCCGCAGCGGCGGCGGCCCCCTGATCGATTTGGGTGTACACGTTATCGACCTTGTCCGCTATCTGCTGGGCGGTTCCAAGCCCGTGTCGGTCTACGGCGCTACCTTCCGTAAGCTGGGCGACCGTCCCGGCGTTGCCCGCAATCCCGGCGCATACCGCTCCGCAGGTGCTACCGATAACGATCCCGTTACCGTAGAGGATCTGGCGTCCGCTATGATCCGCTTCGACAACGGAGCTGTGCTCCACATCGAGGCGGCGTTCGATCTGAACCTGAAGAAGGACGAGGGCAAGATCGAGCTGTTCGGCACTAAGGGTGGTGCCAAACTGGATCCCGAGCTGGAGATGTACACCACGGTGAACGGCTACATGGCGGACGTGAATCTGACCTATCCCACTGCGCTCTCCTTCAACGGTCTTTTCCAGAACGAGATCAATCATTTCATCGATTGCATCTCAGGTCGCACTGAGTGCATCGCTCCCGCTGAAGATGGCGTTGTGCTGATGAAGATCCTCGACGCGATCTACCGCTCCGCTGAGATCGGTCACGAAGTGGTGATCGAATATTAACGCCGAGCAGAAAGAAAAACGCATCCACGACGGACATCGGGATCGGATGCGGGAAAAACTCCGCCAAGGCGGTGGGGAAGCCCTTGCCGACCATGAGATTTTGGAAATGCTCCTGTATTACAGTATCTCTCGGATCAATACCAACGAAACGGCGCATCGTCTCATCGAGCGGTTTGGCAGTCTGTCAGGCGTGCTGAATGCTAAACGCCACGAGCTGACCGCCGTCCCCGGCGTGGGAGCGCAAAGCGCCGATCTGATCATTCTGGTCTCGGAGCTGTACCGTCGCACCGACAGAGAGGATGATAAAGTCCCACGTCAGTTCAAGGATCTGGACGACGTAGGGCGCTACTTAGTAAAGCTGTTGGACGGGCTTTCCCGAGAGCGCGTGCTGGTGCTTCTGCTGACCGCCGATTTTCGGTTGATCGCCACCCATCAGATCAGCGAGGGAAGTGTAAACACGTCCGGCGTGGACATCCGTCAGATCATGGAATACGCGATCTTGGCGAAAGCCTCTCACATCGTGTTGGCGCATAATCATCCCGATCCTATGCCGACGCCCTCTCCCGAGGATGAGTCGGTATCGGTCTCTCTGATGCACGCCGCCACGGTGTTAAATCTCAATCTTTGGGAGCATATTTTAGTGTCCGACGGACAGTACGTCTGCATCCTGCGGGAAATGCTGGAACGAAAACCGTACTATTCTTCTATTGAGAAGAACGTATCAAAAACAAAAACCGGTAAACAAAAGCGATAGAGCAAAACACTCCTGACCGCGAGGTCAGGAGTGTTTTGCGTCATTCAATGGTCATATACATCGCTACGGTGCTCTTTTCGGGTTCGGAGGGGACGACGAGGCGACCGGTGTTGACTAAATCGTGGATCGCTATCATGCGCGCTGTGCATAGATCCATCATGGCATAGTACTCCAGTTGTTCATGCAAAACGGGATTACTATTGTCCTTGAACAGTGCGATTAGATCATCATGTACTTTTTCGAAGTGCGTCTTCACCTGTTCAAAGAGCGGATGGGATTGCAGAATCGCATACATCTTGTTGAGTGCACCGTTCATTAGCACGATCAGGTCGGGCACTACGTTCCCATTTTCGTCCAAGTGTGCGAATCTGCCGTTAATTCTTTCCCATTTGCTAATCTCGGTCTGTGTGAGATCAGCCGGTTTGCGCGCATACTTAAGCATGTTACTAAGCAGAACAACTTCTTCATAATTCATCTCGCCTACACGATCCCACATATTATAATCGCCGATTTTATACGCCCCAAAAATTGCGTTACCTGTGCAACTGGAGTTGTGTCCCATGTGAGTGCTTTCAGGCAGTTCGGTCTGTTCATAGCCAACGAAGCCCCAAGTCTCGCCGTTTGCACGAACAACGGGATTTGAAAAGTCGAATTTATCATTGAACTGATCGATTAAGGCAGGAATCAGCAACCATTTCAGATCATT